>JAHDVN010000029.1 GCA_023384635.1 Thermoanaerobaculia bacterium | reverse complement strand
CTCGCCCCCCTCTCGCAGCGCCGCGGCCGGCAGGTAGCGCACCTCGAGCTCGAACTGGACCGGCCGCCCCGGCGGCACCGCCTCCCGCTTGAGGTCCGGAGCGTCGAAAACGGGGTCGGCGAACAGCGCGTCGACGAGGTCGAGCAGCGCCTCGTCGCGCTCGGCGAAGCCGCTGACCTGCAGCGTCACCCAGAGGTCGCGCGAGACCGCCGCCGCGGTGCGCGTGCCGCGCCCCCGCGGCTGCCCGGGAGCGACGAGCAGCGGGCGCACCTGCACCAGCCGCACCTCGCGCGGCAGCACGCGGCCGAGCCGCTCGAAGAGATGGGTCCAGGAGAAGACGCGGCGATCGACCTCCCGGTCGAGGAAGAGCGCGCGCTCGTTCTCGGCCACGAGGTCGATGCCGCGCAGCTCCTGTTCGATCCCGGCGAGGCGCTGGCGCTCGCTGGCGAGGGCGCTGCGCGCCTCCTCGAGCGTGCCGCGCTCGGCCCCCAGGCCGCGCCAGAGCGTCCACGCCTGACGCACGTTCCACACCGCGAGCGCCGCGCCGAGCAGCCAGGCCACCAGCGCCAGCCGCGTGATCGGCCGCAGGTTCACGAACGGACGGCGGGCCAGGTTGAGCTTCACCGCACCTCCGCGCTGGCCGCGCCCACCAGCGGCGCCAGCTCGCGCCAGTCCGCGCCGGGGGCGAGCCCGGCGAGCGGCAGCGCCCGGCTTCCGAGCGGGGCCGCGTCGCGCCCCAGCCCGGCCGAGACGACCTCCCGCCAGAACGTCTCCTCGGAGGCGGGGACGACGAGCACCGGATCCGGGAGCCGCACCCGCGGGAGCCGCTCCTCGACGAAGGCCCGCGTCAGCCGCAACTCGCGCACCAGCACCTCCCGGCGGGTCGCCTCGTCCCAGTCTGCCGGCACCGCCTTCTGCCGGTAGAGGACTGGCTCGCCACCGCTCCACCCTGCCACCGTGAACGCCCCCCCGCCGGCCGCGAGGAGCAGCAGATCCCCCTCCGCGCTGCGCGCCAGGAGGGCGGCGCTCATCGCCAGCCCGGCGCTCACGATCTGGCCGAGCTCCACGCCGTGGCGGGCGAAAGCCTCCTCGAACCGCGCCAGGGCCAGCTCATTGGCGAAGCCTACCAGGGCCCGTCCCGGCTCCTGCTGCCCGGCCAGCGGCGCCGCCGGCAGCAGCGCCAGCCGCAGCTCCTCCGGCCGGAAGGGGATCAGCCGGCGCAGCTTGAAGCGGAGCACCTCGTCGCGCTCGGCCGCCGGCCGCGGCAGCTCGCCGTGCTCGACGAACACGGCCCGCAGCCAATCGTCGGGCAGCACCAGCGAGGCCTGGCGCACCGTCGCGCTCGCGCGCTCGAGCAGCGCCGCCACCCGCTCGGCGAAGGCGCCGGCGTCGGCCGGGGCGAGCCCCGGCGGCGCCACCGTCCACGAGCCCTCCGCGAGCGGCTCGGCGTGCAGCTCGAGCAGCTCGAGCCCGCCCCCGCCGTGCCCGAAGGCGGCGAAGGAGAGCGCCTTCGCGTCCAGCGCGAAGACGTGCGGCGGCACGGACCGCGGGTCGAGCCCGCAGAGCCGCTCAATCCACGAAGGTAACCTTGTTGATCTCACGCAGCGTGGTCACTCCCTGCAGCACCTTCTCCAGCGCGGACTCGCGCAGGAACCGCATCCCTTCCCCCTTGGCCGCCCGCTTGATCTCCGAGCCGGGGCGGCGCTCGAGGATCAGCTCACGGATCCGGTCCGAGAGGTCCAGCAGCTCGGAGACCGCCAGCCGTCCGAGGAAGCCGGTGCCGTTGCACTCCAGGCAGCCCGCCCCCTCGTAGAAGACCTGGTCGGCGTAGAGCGACGGCGAGAGCCCCGACTCCTCGAGCGCGATGCGCGAAATGCGGGCCGGCCGCCGGCAGTGCGGGCAGATGCGCCGCACCAGCCGCTGCGCCAGCACACAGTTGAGGGCCGAGACGAAATTGTAGAGGTCCACCTTCATGTTCAGGAACCGGCCGAGCACGTCCACCACGTTGTTGGCGTGCACGGTGGTGAAGACGAGGTGCCCCGTCAGCGCCGACTGGATGGCGATCGAGGCGGTCTCCTCGTCGCGGATCTCGCCCACCATCACCTTGTCCGGGTCGTGGCGCAGGATGGAGCGCAGGCCGCGGGCGAAGGTCAGCCCCTTCTTCTCGTTGACCGGGATCTGGGTGATCCCCTTGAGCTGGTACTCGACCGGGTCCTCGATGGTGATGATCTTGTCCTCGGGCGAGGCGATCTCCGAGAGGCAGGCGTAGAGGGTGGTCGTCTTGCCCGAGCCGGTGGGGCCGGTGACGAGCACCATGCCGTAGGGTTCGTGGATGAACTTGCGCAGCTTGCGCAGCGTCTCCTCGTCGAACCCCAGGATGTCGAGGCGGAGGTTCTTGAACTCCTTCGACATCGACTCCTTGTCGAGGATGCGGATGACGCAGTCCTCGCCGTGCACCGAGGGCATGATCGAGACGCGGAAGTCGATGGTGCGCCCGGTCAGGCGCAGCTTGAAGCGGCCGTCCTGCGGCACGCGCTTCTCGGCGATGTCGAGCTCCGACATCACCTTGATGCGGCTGATGATCGTCTGGTGGTAGCGCTTGTCGATCGGCTCCATCGCCTGGTAGAGGACGCCGTCGATGCGGTACTTGATCACCACCTCGTGGTCGCGGCTCTCGATGTGGATGTCGGAGGCACGGCGCTGGATGGCGTTGAAGAGGGTCGAGTCGATGAGCTTGATGATCGGCGACGAGTCGGCCGAGATGCGGTCGATCGAGAGCACCTCCTCGCCCGCCTCGTCCTCCTGCACCAGCTGGATGCGGAAATCCTCCGTCGCCTCCTCGAGCACGCGCTGCGAGCTCTCGGCCTTCTGCAGCACCTCGTCGACCGCCTGCGCGCTCGCCACCTTCGCCTCCACCGGCTGGCCGAGCAGCAGCTCGAGCTCGTCGAGGCGGCCGACGTCGGAGGGGTCCTTCATCGCCACCTGCAACCGCCCCGGCAGCTGGGCGAGCGGCACGAAGCCGTAGCGCAGCATCACCTCGAACGGCACCGAGTGGAAGAGCGCGTTGTCGACCCGGAAGCGGACGAGGTCGACGAAATCCAGCCCCAGTCGCTCGGCGAGGCTCTCGGCGCGCTGGCGTTCGTTGCCGAGCAGCGCCCGCTGCGCCTCGAGCGCCACGTCGCCGCCGGTGCGGGTGCTCTCCGGGGTCATGGGGTCCTCCTCGCCGCCGATCCTCTCACTGCAGCTTCCCGAGGACGCTGAACAGCGGCATGTAGACCGAGATCAGGAGCAGGGAGACGATGATGCCCATGAAGACCAGCATCAGCGGCTCGATGAGCGAGAGGATCCGCTGCATGCGCGTCTCCACCTCCTCGTCGAGGAAGTCGGCGACGTTGCCGAGCATGGTGTCGAGCGCGCCGGTCGCCTCGCCCACCTTCACCATGTCGATCGCCATGTCGGTGAAGGCGCCGCTCGTCTCGAGCGCCTGGTGGAGCGCCCGCCCCTCCCGCACCTGCTGCACCGAAGGCCGCACCAGGCGCCGGATCCAGGCGTTGCCCACCGCCCCGACCGCGATCTCGAGCGAGGGCACGAGCGGCATGCCGCCCCCGAGCAGGGTGGCGAGCGAGCGGCAGAACTCGGAGAGCGAGAAGCGGTGCAGCACCGGCCCGAGGAAGGGCACGCGCAGGCGCAGCCGGTCGAGCACCAGCCGTCCCTGCTCGCCCCGCGCCCAGCCGCGCACCGCCCAGATGCCCCCCGCCGCGGCCAGCGCCAGCCACCAGAGGTTGCCGCGCAGGAAGAGCGAGGTGCCGACCGTGATCCTGGTCAGCAGCGGCAGCTCGATGTCGAGGGAGTCGTAGAAAACGGTGAAGCGGGGAATCACGAAGACCGCCATCACGAAGATGAGCGCGATCGAGAGACCCACCAACACCATCGGGTAGACGAGCGCCGAGACCACGCGCTTGCGCGCCGAGATCACGAGCTGCAGGTAGCGCACGAAGCGGCGAATCACCTGCTCGAGCTCGCCGGTGCGCTCGCCGGCCTTGAGGGTCGAGGCGTAGAGCGGCGGGAAGACGTCGCCGAAGGCGGCGAAGGCGTCGGAGAGCTCGACGCCGGTCTTGATGCGGTCGCGCACCTGGGTGAGAACGTCGCGGAACTGCGGGTCCTTGAGCCGTTCGAGCATCAGCTCGAGGGCCTGGAGCAGCGGCAGCCCGGCGCGCAGGAGCGCCGCCAGCTCCTGGTTGAAGATCAGAAGGGTGGGGAGCGGCAGGCGCCGGCGGCGGCCGCCGCGCCCGGCCCACGGCAGGGCCAGCCGGGTACGCCGCTCCACCGCGAAGACGTGGAGACCGCGGCGCTCGAGCTCGTTGCGCAGGAGCTCCTCGTTGCGCGCCTCGTGGACCTCGCGCAGCACCCGGCCGTCGGCCGTCCCCACCCGGCAGATGAACTGCACGCCCGCTCAGCCTCCCCGCCGCGGCTCGTAGGAGAGGACGACGAGCAGCGCGCTCGCGCTCCCCTCGTCGCGCGTCAGACCGAGGATCATCGGCTGCGCGAGCGGCAGGTTGACGGTGGTGTGGATGAGGTCGGTGTCGGAGCGATCCGGGGCCGCGCGAGTGACGCGGAAGCCGTGCAGGCGCAGCCGCTGGCCCGGCAGCAGCGTCCCCAGCCGGAACCGCACCCGGTAGCCCGAGCGGAACTCGTAGGAGACCTCGTCGCCCTCGTTCGCCTCGAGGCGCGTCTCGGAGAGCAGGGTGAAGGTCTCGTAGCGCAGCAGCCGCCGCAACCGCAGGGCCAGCTCGCCGTCGAGCGGCGCGGAGGCGGCGGCCCCGAGCCCCACCGGTTGCGGCCCCGCCCAGACGAGGCGCACCGAGAGCCGCACCGGCGCGGCCGGGTGGTCGAAACCGCGCAGCGCCGCGGCGATGCGGCCCAGCGAGGCCAGCTCGTCGCGCACCACCAGGGTGCGGCCGTCGACCGCCACCTCGACGCTCCCGGAGGGGGAGAGGAGCGGCCGCACCAGGGCGAGCGCCTCCTCCGTCGGCTGGTGGCGGAGGGTCAGGGTGTAGGACGAGAGGGCGCGCGGCGGGCCCGGGGGCGGAAAGCCCTGGGCCTGGGCCTCGGCCAAGCCCACCGCGAGCAGTGCCAGGCAGCCGCCGAGCGTCCAGCCGAGGCGCCCGATGCGGCCCGGGCGTGCGGCGTGGCAGCAGGACGGGAGAGGGCGGGCGAGCGGCATCGGGCGGCGGGTCTCGGCGGGGGACCGCCTCAGACGTCGAGGCTCTCGTCGACCACCATGACCACCGCCAGGCCGTCGCCGCCGAGCTCGTAGATGCGCGCCGAGGAGCCTTCGAGACCGTCGAGCAGGGGCAGCGCGGGGAGGTCGGCGGCCAGGGTCGCGACCGCCCGGCCCGGGGCCGGACGCAGCCCACCCGTGCCGGGCTCCAGCGCCAGCGCGGCGGCGGCCAGCGCCGCTGCAGCCGCCCCCCGCCACCAGGCGGTGCGGCGCGGCAGCCGCTCGGCGCGACGGCCCGCCCGCACCAGCGCGAGCACCTCCGCCTCGAGCGCCTCGACCTCTCCGGCCCGCGGCTCCGGCCGCGGCAGCCGCCGGAAGACGAGCAGCGGGTCGAGAGCGAACGCCTCGCCGGCGCAGCCGGGGCAGCGATCGAGGTGGTCGAGCGCCTCGGACCAGCCCGGCGGGTCCGTACCCGGACCGCCCGGATCGCGCCCGCGCGCTGCGAGGAGGCTCCGCCAGTCGGGACAGCTCACCTCGCGCCCTCCGCCACGCCGGCGCCGCGAGCGCCGGCGTACTCCGGATAGCGCCGGGCCAGCTCGCGCCGCAGCACCTTGCGCGCGTTGAACAGGTGGTTGCGCACCGTCGACTCCTCGCAGCCGGCGACCTCGGCCACCTCCTGCGAGGAGAGCCCCTCGACCTCCCGCAGCAGGAAGACGAGACGCTGCTTGGCCGAGAGGCCGGCGGCGAGCTCCCGGAAGATCGCCCCCACCTCGGACTCCTCGAGCGCCGCGAGTTGCCCGCCCGCTTCGGCGTCGCCGCGCCCGAGCAGGTGCAGGCGGAACGGCTCCTGCCCCCGCTCCCGGCTCTTGCGCGAGCGCCAGTGGTCGATGGCGAGGTTGGTGGCGATGCGGTAGATCCAGGTGTTCGGGCTCCACCGCTGGTCGAACTTCCGCCGGTTCTCCCAGAGGCGCAGGAAGGTCATCTGCACCACGTCCTTCGCCTCCTCGGCGTCGGAGAGGAGGCGCCCGGCGAGCTGGAGCAGCGGCCGGCTCTTGCGCCGCACCAACTCCTGCAGCGCCGCCTCGTCGTCGGCGGCCAGGGCCGCGAGCAGATCGCGGTCGGAGGCCTCCGCGAGCGCAGCGCGGTGGCGGGTGGCGGAGTAGACGAGGGCGGGCATCGGCATCCAAGACTCTTACGACCGGAACGGGGCGCGCGTCCAAGGGCGCCACCCGGCTCCGCCCTCGGGCCGCAAGTCCACGGCCTGCAAGCCTTTGGGCCGCTCATTATACTCACCCCCGTCGGCCATGTGGCTCCTCTACCAGGCGCTCTACGGCGCCGCCCTCCTGACCGCCGGACCGGTGCTGCTGGCGCGGCGCGGCCGGCACTACCTCCCGACCCTCTCCGGTCGCCTCGCTCGGCGCCTCCCGGAGGGGCCGCGGGGCGCCCTCTGGCTGCACGCGGTCTCGGTCGGGGAGGCCGGCGTCGCCGCCACCCTCGCCCGCCGCCTGCCGCCCGACCTTCCCCTCGTCGTGACCACCGTGACCCCGACCGGTCAGGAGCGCGCCCGGGCCGCCTTCGGCAGCAGTGGATCGCACACCGCGGTCGCCTATCTGCCGTTCGACCTGGGAGTGCCGGTCGAGCGCTTCTTCGCCCGCTTCGCCCCTTCCGCCCTCGTCCTGGTCGAGGGGGACTACTGGCCGCTGGTCCTGCGCGCCGCGCGGCGGCGGGGAATCCCGGTGGTGGTGGTCAACGGGCGGGTGAGCGACCGGAGCTTCGCGCGGCTGCGCCGGGTCCGCCCGCTCCTCGGCCCGCTCTTCGGCTCCGTTGCCCGGTTCGGGATGCAGACCGCGGCCGACCGCGACCGGCTCGTGGCGCTCGGCGTGCCGGGCGACCGGGTCGAGGTCACGGGAAATCTCAAGTTCGAGACCCCACCCCCGGCCGGCCACCCCGACCTGGAGGCGCGGCTCGGCGAGCTCGCCGGCGGCCGGGCGCTGCTCCTCGCCGGCTCCACCATGGCGGGCGAGGAGGAGGTGGTCCTCGAGGCCCACGCCGCGCTCGGCGCCGCGCGCGCCCTGCTCGTCCTCGCCCCGCGCCACCCGGAGCGCTGGGAGGCGGTGGCGGGCCTCCTCGCCGCGCGCTGTCCCGGGGCCGTGCGCCGCTCGGCGCTGCCGGCGGCGGGGCGGCCGCCGGCGGTCCTCCTCGACAGCCTGGGCGAGCTCGCGGGCCTCTACCGGCTCGCCACCGCCGCCTTCGTCGGCGGCACCCTGGTGCCGACCGGCGGCCACAACCCGCTCGAACCGGCGCGCTTCGGCGTGCCGGTGGCGGTCGGCCCCTCGATGGAGAACTTCCGCGAGATCGCCGAGGCGTTCGACGGCGCCCGCGCCTGGGCCCGGGTCGGCGACGCCGCCGGGCTCGCCGCCGCCTGGCGCGGCTGGCTCGACGATCCGGCCGGGGCCGCCGCGGTCGGCCGCCGCGGACGCGAGCTCGTCGCCGCCCACCGCGGGGCGCTCGACCGCACGCTCCGCCTCCTCGCCGCGACCACCGGCCTGCTGCCGCCGCCCGCCGCCGAGGCGCCGGCGTGAGCGCGGGTACGAGGCCGGGCGACCGCGCGGCTCCTCCCCGCTCCCCCTGGCAGCGCCTCTACGGCGCCGCCCACGCCTGGCGCCGGCGGCGCGCCGCGACGCGCGCCCGGCGCCTCCCGCGGCCCGTGGTGAGCGTCGGCAACCTGCACTGGGGGGGCACCGGCAAGACGCCGCTGGTGGCGGCGATCGCCGCCCACCTCCGGGACGGCGGGCAGCGCGTGGCGATCCTCTCGCGCGGCTACCGCGGAAGCGCCCGCGAGCCGCTCCTGGTCTCCCGCGGCGAGGGGCCGCTGGTGCCGCCCCGGATCGCCGGCGACGAGCCGGCCGAGCTCGCCGGACTGCTGCCGGGGGTCGCGGTGGCGGTCGGCCGCTCCCGCCACGCCGCGGGCGAGCTGGCGCTCGTGGCGCTCGACCCGCCTCCCGATCTCTTCCTGCTCGACGACGGCTTCTCGCACGTCGCGCTCGCCCGCGACCTCGACCTGCTGGCGCTCCCCGCCGCCGACCCGCTCGGCGGCGGGCGGCTCCCGCCGGGAGGGCGGCTCCGCGAGCCGCTCGCGAGCAGTCGCCATGCCGCGGCGCTGCTCCTCACCGGCGCCGGCGCCACCCCGGAGGCGGCCGCCGAGATCGCCGCGGCGCTCGCCCCGCACGGCTTCGCCGGGCCGGGGTTCGCGGCGCCGACGATCTGCGGGCCCGCCCGGACCACCGAGGGCGAGCCGCTCGCCCCGGGCGCGCCGGTCGTGCTCGTCGCGGGCATCGCCGCCCCGGAGCGCGTCGTCGCTGCCGCCCGCGCCCAGGGCCTCGAGATCCGGGAGGCGCTCCTGTTCCGCGATCACCATCGCTACGGCGCGCGCGACCGGCGCCGGATCGAGCGCGCGTTCGCGGCCGCGGGAGCGCACCACCTGGTGACCACCGGCAAGGATCTCGGGAAGCTGCAGGCGATCCTCGACCTGCCGCTCGCCCTCCTGCCGGTGGTGGCGCGGCCGGATCCCGCCCTCTGGCCCTGGCTCGCGGCGCGGCTCGCGGAGATTCGCCGATGAGGCGCCGCCCGGTCCGCCACCGCGTCGAGATCGCCCTCTTCCTCGCCGCCCGGGGCCTGCTCCGCGCGCTGCCCCACGGCGTCGCGCGCCGGGTCGGCTCGGCACTCGGCGGCGCCGCGCACGCCGCCGACCGCCGCCATCGCGAGCTCGTGCGGCGCAACCTCGGCCGCGCCTTTCCCGAGTGGAGCGCGGAGGTCCGCGCCACCGCCGCCCACGCCTGCTTCCGCCACTTCGGGGCCGTCTTCTGCGACACCGTCTCGGCGCTCCGGCTCGACGCCGGCGAGCTCTGCCGCCGCACTCACTCGGACGGCTGGGAGCACCTCCGCGCCGCCGAGGCCGGAGACCGCGGCGTGCTCTTCATGTCGGCCCACCTCGGCCACTGGGAGATCGCGAGCTGGGTGGTCGCCGCCTTCCACGGCCCGATCCACGCCATGGGGCGGCCGGCCGACAATCCCCATTTCGACCGCTGGCTGGAGCGGATGAGAACGCGCTTCGGCAACGTGCCCCTCGACAAGCACGGCTCGGTGCGCGCGATCCTGCGCGGGCTCCAGGGGGGGGCCCGGATCGGGCTCCTGATCGACCAGCGGGTGCGGCCGCGGGACGGGATCCTGGTGCCGTTCTTCGGCCGCCCGGCCTGGACGAGCCCGCTCCTCGCCCGGCTCGCGCTGCGCACCGGGGCGCCGATCGTGCCGGTGCTCGGCGACCTCGCCCCCGGCGGCGGCTATCGCGTTTCGCTGCTCGCCCCGATCGAGCAGCCCGAAGGGCACGGCGAGGCGGCCGTCGCCGAGCTCACTCGCCGCTGCCTCGCGGTGGTGGAAGAGCGGGTGCGGGCGACCCCGGAGCGCTGGTTCTGGCTCCACGACCGCTGGAAGGGGGCGCCGGAGACGTGAGGAGCCTCGTCGTCTGCCCCAACTGGGTCGGGGATCTGGTGATGGCCGCCCCGACGATCGACGCGCTCGCCGGCGCGGGCCGGCAGGTCGTGGCGCTCGCCAAGCCGGGGCTGCGGCCGCTCGCGGCGCTCCTGCCCGGGGTCGCCGCCTCGCTCGACCGGCTCCCCGACGATCGCGCCACGATCGAGATGATCCGCGCCGCCGGCTGCGAGGAGGCGGTGATCCTCCCCAACTCGTTCCGCTCGGCCTGGCTCCCCCGGCAGGCCGGGATCCCGCGCCGTGCGGGCTATCGGGGAGGGTGGCGCGCCCCGCTCCTCGTCCCCGCGCTGCCCGCTCCGCGGGGGCGTCGCAAGCGGCCCCAGATCGCCGACTACGCCGAGCTCCTGGCCGCCCTCGGGGTGCCCGCCCCGGCGAGCTGGGTCCCGCGGCTCGAGCTGCCGCCGTCGCTCCGCGAGCGCGGACGGGAGCGGCTCGAGCGGGGGCACCTGCGCCCCGGCTCGGCGCCGCTCGTCGGCCTCTTCCCCGGCGCCGAGTTCGGACCGAGCAAGCGCTGGCCCTGGCGGCGCTTCGCGGAGCTCGCGCTCGCCCTGCGGCGCGCCCGCCCCGGGCTCCAGCAGCTGATCGTGGCCGGCCCGAAGGAGCTCTGGACGGCGGTGCGCGTGCACGAGGAGAGCGGCAAGCTCCATCCGGTGATCGGCCCCGACCTCGACCTCGCGGGGCTGGCCGCGGTGCTCGCCCATCTCGACCTGCTGGTGACCAACGACTCCGGCCCGATGCACTTGGCGGCCGCCCTCGGGGTGCCCTGCGTCGCCCTCTTCGGCCCCACCGACCCGCGCCGCACCGCCCCGGCCGGCGACGGGCACCGCGTCCTCCACCTCGACCGCTGGTGCTCCCCCTGCTTCCGCCGCCGCTGCCCGCTGCTCCACCACCGCTGCCTGCGCGACATTGCCGTCCCCCAGGTCGCCGCGGCGGCACTGGCGGGGCTGGCGGAGGGCCATCCAGGCTCGATTCCAGAGGCTCCCGCCCAGGGAGCGTAGAATTCGGGCGACACCTGACGGAGGCCACCAAGATGTTGAGCCGAGCCGGCCGAGCTGTCGCAGCCTCGTTGCTGGCGGCCTGTCTTTCCTCCCCGCTTCTCTCCGGCGACCATGAGCTCGTCCCCCTCGCGGTTGAGCAGAAGCCGGCCGAACAGGTCCCCTCCGTCTTCAACACCGGTCTCGTCACCACGGAGCTCGCACGAGGCCGGGGGGTGTTTCTCTTCTTCGCTGATGAGGCGTTCAGCGGTCCGCGCGATCTGAACGGGGACGGCGACACCTTCGACCGCGTGGTCATGATCTTCGACGAGGAACGCCAGCATCTCTTCAGTCTCAGGGTCGCCGTCTCCGGAGGCGCGGGGATCTCCTGGGGCTGGGAGTTCGACGCCGAGATTCTCCTCGCGGTTTCCGAGGAGTCCCAAGGCGCTGATCTCAACGGTGACGGCGACCTTCGCGACCTCATCTGGCACTACTGGAGATCGGGACTCGACCAAGCGCGAAACCTCGGGTTCACATGGGGCCTGACGACCGGCGAAGCCGGAACCGAGAAGCTCGAGCATGCTTGGTCGACGGAGGGCGGCGAGCGGCCCTCAAGGGTCGCCTTCCCTGCCTCGGAGTACTACGAAGGGCAGGACTTCAACGGCGACGGCGATCTCCTCGACACCGTCGCGATGGTCTTCGATCCCGCACAGGCGATAATCCACAACACTGGCCTTCAGACCCTCACCTTCGCCTGGCTCGGCCGCCAGTTGGGGATTCTCAGCTCCGAGGAGAGACAGCATCAGGACCTCAACGGGGACGGCGACATGCTCGATGCCGTCGTCAGCGTGCTCGATCTCGACGCCGGAACGCGCCGGACGCTGCCACTGTCGAATGCTGCGCGCGCCCTTCCCCGTCCAGGGCCGGGTCTCATCAGTTGGGGAGGATTCTGGGTCCACCAAGTCAACGAGTGGGACCCCGGAAACGTGGACCTCAACGGGGACGGCAACCGCTCCGACCGCGTGCCCGTCCTCGTCCGGAACTCCGACCTCGCCGTCGTCCCGCCGTTTCTCGCGATCGACACGACGTCACCGCCCGCCGGCGACCCGGGCCCCGTCGTTCCGGGCGACGGCTACCTGGCCGTTCTGGTGTCGGAAGCCCGGCAGGGAGCCACCGATCTCGATGGCGACGGCGATGCCACCGGGAAGGTCTTGTTCCTCCTGACGGAAAGCCCATCCAGCCGCAGGGACAGCGGGCTCGCCGTGCGCAACACCCGTACCGAGATGCACCGTCTCCGGAACGAAGTGTTCGACCGCCAGCCGATCGCGACCCAGGGAGAGAGCTACCTGGGCTCCGACATCAACGGCGACGGCGACCTCTTGGACGACATCACGTTGATCTTCGACCCGCGCACAGGGGAACGCCGGGCGCTTCCCATTGCCGCGTGGCCGATGTGTTCTCAGCGCGACGTCATGATCCTTGCCTCCCGCGAGCGCTACCAGGGCGCCGATCTGAACGGCGACGGGGACCAGAGCGACGAGATCCCGGTCCTCTTCGACGGAAAGCGTCTCGCCGTCCAGAGGGTAGCTTCGGACTACCCGCGCGGGCTAGCGTTGGACCTGCCCCTTGTCACCTTCTACATCGACGAACAGGCGAACGGCGGGCCGGACCTCGACGGCGACGGGAGACTGGTCAGTAAAGTCCCCCAGGTCGTCGACCTGGAGAGCGGGGCGTACTGGAACATCGGGCTGCCCGTCGGTACCTGGGGCCCCTCCCCGGCGATCAGGGGCCGCACTCTCGGGTTCGGACTCCACGAGTATTTCGTGGGCGAGGACCTCAACGGCGACGGCGACCTGAACGACACCGTCCTCCAACTCGTCCGACTACCCGGCCCGGCATCCGAACTGCCGGCCCGCTAGCCGCGCGGCCGGCGCCGCCCGCGGCGATCTGCGGGTGCCGAGCGCACCACGGGTCGGTCCACCTTCACCGCGACCATCGCACCGCTGTGAGATAGCTCGCTGCGCAAGCCATGCCAAAGGCGCAGAATGCCGCCATGCTGCTCGTCCGTGGAGTAGCCCTCGCCTTCGCGGTCCTCTGTCTTCCCGTCGCCCCCACCGCCGCGCAGCCGCTCGCGGTCTACGACGATGAGCTACAGAACGGCTTCGAGAACTGGAGCTGGGCGGTGCACACACTCGCGCAGGCGGCGGTGGTCCACTCCGGGGCGGCGGCGATCTCGTTCGAGCCCGACGGCTGGGCGGGCCTCTTCTTCCACCGGAGCCTCGGCATCGACCCCGCCGAGCACGAGGCGCTCGAGCTCTGGGTCCACGGCGGCGCGGCGGGCGGGCAGAGCCTGAGCGTCGCCTTCCTGCTCGGCGGCACCCCGCTCGGCGAGGCGCCGCTCGGAGATTTCCTGGCCGGCGGTGCGGTGCCGGCCGGCACCTGGGCGAAGGCGGCGGTGCCGTTCGCGGCGCTCGGGGCCACCCTGCCGTTCGACGGCCTCTGGCTCCGCGACGCGAGCGGCGGCAACCAGGCGACGGTGTTCGTGGACGACCTGGTGCTGCTGCCCAACGACACGCCGCCGCCGCCGCCCGAGCCGGTCGCCGTCGCGGTCGACCCCGGCGCCGACGTGCGGCCGGTCCACCCCTGGATCTTCGGCGTGAGCTTCGGCTCGAACGCGGACGCCGCCGACCTCCCCTGGCCGCTCGACCGCTGGGGCGGCAACTCGACGACGCGCTACTCCTGGCAGCACGACATCGCCAACCGCGCGAGCGACTGGTTCTTCTACAACATCGAGAACGCCCACCCCGATCCGCCCTCGCTGCCCGCCGGCTCGGCCGCGGACCGCTTCGTCGACGCCGCGCGCGCCGCCGGCGGGGAGCCGCTCCTCACCGTGCCGCTCATCGGGTGGACGCCGACCGACCGCGTCCGGCGCTGGGGCTTCTCGGTCGCCCTCTACGGCCCGCAGCAGGAGACCGAGTGCACGGTCACCGGGTTCCCGCCCTGGTGCCAGCCCGACGCCGGCAACGGCGTGCGGCAGAACGGCACGCCGGTTGCCGGCAACGACCCGCACGACACCTCGCGCGAGATCGGCCCCGCCTTCGTCACCGGCTGGCTCACCCACCTCGCGGCGCGCCCCGGCGGCCCCGTGCGCCTGCTCGCGCTCGACAACGAGCCGATGCTCTGGAACAGCACCCACCGCGACGTCCACCCGGCGGCGGTGACCTACGACGAGCTCTGGCAGCGCACCCAGGCCTATGCCGCGGCGATCAAGGCGCACGATCCGCAGACTCTCCTCTTCGGCCCGGTGCTCTGGGGCTGGTGCGCCTACTTCCACTCCGCGGCCGACGGCTGCGCGCCCGGCCCCGACCAGGCGGCGCACGGCGGCATGCCGTTGCTCCCCTGGTACCTCACCCAGGTGCGCGACCACGAGCTCGCGCACGGGGTGCGGCTGGTCGACCTCGTGGACGTCCACTACTACCCGCAGGCCGCCGGCGTGGCGCTCTCCGACGACGAGTCGCCGGCCACCGCCGCCCGGCGCCTGCGCTCGCTCAAGGGGCTCTACGATCCGGCGTACGTCGACGAGTCGTGGATCGGCGAGCCGGTGCGGCTGATTCCGCGGCTGCGGGAGTGGATCGACGCGCACCTGCCGGGAGCGGGGATCGCGCTCACCGAGTACAACTGGGGCGGCGACGACGGCCCGTCGAGCGCCCTCGCGCACGCCGAGGCGCTCGCCATCTTCGCCCGCGAGGGCGTGACCGCGGCGAACCGCTGGGTGGCGCCGGCGGCGGGGAGCCGCGTGGAGGACTCGTTCCGGCTCTACCTCGACTACGACGGCCTCGGTAACCGGATCGCGGGGGACGCGGTGCGCGCCCTCTCCTCCGACGTCGACGGCGTGGGCGCCTACGCGATCCGGCGGGGGCGCACGCTCTTCCTGCTCCTCTTCCAGAAGGGGACGGCCGAGCGCGAGGTCGAGGTGGCGGTGGGCACCGGCCTCGAAGGGCCCGGTGCCCTCTGGCGCTTCACCCCCACCGCCCGCCTCGCGCCGGCCGGCGAGGTCGCGACCGGCCCCGACGGCTTCGCCCTCGCGCTTCCCGCCCGCTCGGCCACCCTGGTGCGGCTCACGCTCGCCAACGAGCTCTTCCGCGACGGCTTCGAGGTGGGCTCGACCGTCGCCTGGGCTCCGTAGCCGCGAGCTCCCCAGCTCGGCAGCGGCGGCGAGAACGCCGGAGACGGCACGGCCCGCTTCCCGTCGTGCGGACGGGAAGCGGGCCGAAGGGCAGCCGGAAGAGGTCTCAGATGCCGGGGCGGTCCGGCGCGTCCTGGCGGGCGGGCTCCTTGGCGAACCAGCGGCCGTCGATGCGGACGAACTCGACCATCTCCTCGCCGAGCTTGCCGCTGGCGTAGTCGCCGTCGATCTGCAGCTCGGTGAGCTCGCCCTCGAACATCGGGGCCTTGCTGGCGGAGCCCTCCTCCCCCTTCATCTCGGTCTCGAGGAAGTCGGCGATGTCGCCGATGAAGGCGACCTGGTCGGCGTCCGCCAGCGCCTTGTCGAACACCTCCTTGCCCGCCTCGCTCTCGTCGTCGAGCGTCGGCAGGCCGTGCTTGGCGAGCAGCGCGTTGAAGCGCTCGGCCATCCCCGCGGCGTCCACGCCGGCGGCCTCGGTCCCCTCCGCGACCTGCTCCTTCACGTCGGCCGCGGCCTCGTCGCCGCCCACCGCCCCGGCGACGGCACCCGCCATCTCGCCGGCCATCTCGCCCATCCCTTGGGCCATGCCGGAGAAGGCGACCATCATCGAGGCGCCGAGGAACATCCCCTCGGCCATCTCCTTGCGCGCCTCGGGCTCCATGCAGGCCGCCATCTCGCGCAGGTCCTCGCTCTCGGCGGCCTTCTTCATGCGCGCCACGAGCGCCTCGGGAGTCTCGGCGCCGAGCGGGATCCGGGCCGGAACCGCGGCCTGGGCGTCCGGCGCCGCGGTCGGAGCCGCCGCCTCTTCGGTCTTCTTCCCGCAGCCCGCCGCGGGGAAGAGCAGGACGACGAGCGCCGCGGCCATCCAGGGCCGGAGCGGGGATCGGGTAGGGATCGAGTACATGGCTGGAGTCTCCTCTGGACGACGGGGAGCGCGCCTGCGAGTGCCCGCTCCGGGTGGACGAATCGTGGTGCAGCGGAAGCTACCACGCGCGGGCCGGAGCCCCAAGCGGGCCGGCGCCGCGGAGCCTTCCCGATGCCCTCAGTAGGGGATGCTCAGCGGGCTCGCGCGCCACGCGGCGAACGGCTCCTGGCCCGCCTCGCCCAGCATTTGCAGGGTGGGGATCGACCGCTCCTCGATCGGCAGCCGCAGCTCGCGGTAGAAGAGCTCGTCGTCGAAGCCCGCGGCGGCGGCGTCCTCGCGCGTCGCCGCGAAGCAGAGCCGCTCGATCCGCGCCCAGTAGATCGCGGCGAGGCACATCGGGCACGGCTCGCAGCTGGCGTAGATCACGCAGCCGTCGAGCTTGTGCGTGCCGAGCCGCGCGCACGCCGCGCGGATCGCCACCACCTCGGCGTGCGCCGTGGGATCGTGGCTCGTGGTCACCCGGTTCGCGCCGCGCCCGACCACCTCGCCGCCGCGCACGACCACCGCCCCGAACGGCCCCCCGAGCCCCGCGCCCACGTTCTCGACCGCGAGCCCGATCGCCTCCCGCAGGAACCCCTCGTCCGCCCGCCTCGTGTCGTCCATGGCGCCTCCGGCTTCGCCCCCATCTTACCGGCCGCGAGCGGCGCGACCGCCCGCCCGCTCAGCGCAGGTCGAGCTCGAGGAGGCCGCCGGCGTCGAGGTACCCGGAGCGGCACCCCGGACCGGGCGCGAACGCGCCGGGGGCGCGGTCGACCGCCAGCCGCTCCTCGCCCGTGAGGAGGCAAGCGCTGTACTGACCCGGAGCGAGCTGGGGCACTGCAAGCTCCGCCGAGGGTCCGAGCGCCACGCCGTGGGCCCGCGCCCACTGGGACAGGACACTGGGCGGCAGGGCGACGCCGTTCTGAAAGAGGAACACCTGCTCCACGCCGGGGCCGCCAGGCTGCGGCACGCCCGGCAGGTGGACGCGGACCTCCCCGCCTCGTCGCTCGAGCTCCAGCGTGGGGCCCTCTTCTCCGCGCACGTCGAACCACACCGTCCGCAGCGCCGTCCCGCTGCCCCCCCCATAGGATAGGTGCAGCCGGTCCGCGCCCTCGGGCACCGTCAGCTCGAACGCCCCGTCGGCCCCGCTCACCGCCTCGTGAGCGAACGAGTCGGCGAACTCCACCCCGGCGAGCGCGTACGATTCGACCCAGGCAAAGGCGACCGGCTCCCCGGCAGTGCCCACGACCCGGCCCCGGAGCGTGCGGCCGGTGCGCAGCTCGAGCTCGAGCCCTTCGCTCTCGCGCTCCCCTTCGCGAATCCGGACCGTCCTGGGCGGCGCCTTCCCGAACCTGCCGTCCGCGAGTGTCCCGGCCGCCGAGACGGCGAGCTCCCCCTCGCCGAGGCCCGCGAGGTGGAACCGGCCCGTGTCGTCGGCGAAACTGTAGAAGGCGGTGCTCTCCTCCGAGACCACGATCTCGACCAGGGCCCCCGGAACGCCCGTCTTCTGCTGATCGACGACCCGCCCCGAGAGCCGCGTGTCCGGCAGCTCGATCGCGAGCTCCGTCGGCCGGCCGTCGACACGCCGGCGCACCTCGATCCCCTCCATCCGCCGCTCGACGTGCGCCGCGGGCGCGATCACGTCGAGCCGCCAGAGGCCCTCCCGCGGCAGCGTACCGGCGAAGCGGCCGTCCTCGCCGCTCGACGTACGCGCCTGCGCAGCGCCGGTGCGCCCCCCGAACCAGAGCTCGGCTGCGAGCGGCTCGCCCGCGAGCGTGACCGACCCCTCGATGTCGACGAGCGTCACCTCGATCGCCACCTGCTCCGGGCCCGGCACACCGAACTCCACCCAGCCGGCCCCCTCGCCGGAGGGCCCCTCCGCAACTGCGTAGTACTGGCCCTGCAGGAGCCCCTGGGCGCGGAAGCGCCCCGCCGCGTCGGTGGGACCCTGGGCGACCTCGGTGCCGTGGCCGGGGAGATCCCGTCGATTCACGCGGATCTTCCACGGGGCACCGCCGCGCGCGGCCGGCGTGGTGACGAGGATCTCCACCTCGCGCGGGCGCATCAGCGTGATCGGCCCGGCGAGGCGCGTCTCGGCGCCGGCGAGGAGCTCCAGGCCACCGACCTCCCCCCGGCCCAGGGTGGGATCTCCCGCGCGCAGGCGCACGAAGGCGGGCTCCAGCCCCGCGATCTGGAAAAGGCCGCGGAGGTTCGTCTTCGCCCGTGGCGGGTCCTGGATCCGGCGCACGAGGTCCGGGGAGAGCGCCGAGCCGATCAGATCGGGATCGAGGGCGACCTCGACCCCGGCGAGCCGCTGGCCCGCCTCGCTCTCCACCCAGCCGACGACGGAGGCGCCCGGCACCAGCCGCTGCGGACCGAGGTCGAGCGCTTCCCCGGCCTCGGGACGGATCTCCCAGAGGTAGAGGCCCGCGTGGCCGGGGATCCTCACCTGGAGATCGATCGGCACCGCGGGCACCGGGCAGCGGAGCGTCGCCACCTCCACCCGGCACACGACCGGCGTCGCCGGCGGACCGCTCCGCCCGGGGGCACCGGCGACCTGTCCCGTGAGCTCGCCCGGGAGCTCGCCCGCCGCCCCCTCGAGGCGCGCGCTCACGGAGCCGAGCGGATAGACCGCGAGGGCGATCGCCTCCTCGCGCGCGCCGGTCGCCACCACCTGCGGCGCGGCCCAGATCCCCTCGCCCCGCACCTCGAGCCGCCAGACGACGTCACCCGCGAGCGGGAGCTCGGCCGGCTCGCCCGGCGACGCGAGCGGGACGCGAGCCACCTCGACCGCGCGCCCCGGGGGCACCGCCACCGGCGTGGCGACGATCTCGACGGGTCCCGGCTCGAACTCCGGAACCGCGGTGACGACGTGCACCGGCACGCCGCGCTCCGCCGCAACCGCAGCACCTGCGCAGACCAGAAGCGCTGCGACGAACAGCGCGATCGCGAAGCGGCGGGCACCGGGTCTTTGATTCATGCCGACCTCCCTGGCTCTCGTGCGCCGATTCTAGCCGGGGGCGCTACGCCGCCCTCCCGGAAGCCCTCAGCAGGAGCGCAGGAAGAAGAAGACGGCGATGACGAGGGCGATGGT
>JAHDVN010000480.1 GCA_023384635.1 Thermoanaerobaculia bacterium | reverse complement strand
GCGCGGGGCGGCCCGCTGCCGGCCACGGCGAGAACCCCGGGGGGGAGCCCGGCGAGCGGCGGGAGCGGCACGGCGAGGAGCGCCGGGAACGGGAGCTCCGGCGCCGCCGGGCCCTCGCCCGTGGACGGCCCCGGGGCGGCGAGGGCCGCGGCGAGGACCGAGGCCAGCAACTCCGGCGGGGGCGAGAGCCAACCGTCGGCGACGCCGGTGGCGGCGGCGCTCCGGGCCGCGCCCTCGCCGGCGCGGGCGAGGAGCGCGGCCGGCCGCCGGCAGCCGAGCGCCGCCGCCCGCACGAGGGCGGCGAGCTCCGGGTCGGCGAGCTGGGCCAGCCGCTCGCGGCAGCGCGGATCCTCCGGGCGGTTGCAGGGGGGCTGGCTGGGGGAGGAGCGGGGCATCGGCTCTCCACGGCCCGGGAGAGGGGCTTCGGAACGCATCGCTGCGGGCCTTGGGACCCGATCGTAGGCGCCCTCGGACGGCGATTGCAAGGCGCGGTGCCCGGCTCCTCTCCGGAGGCGATGTGGCAGGATCGCGGCGTGAGCGAGCGGTCGGACGCGATCGTGGTGGGGGCGGGGATCGTCGGCCTCGCGACCGCCCGCGCTCTCGCCGTCCGGCACCGGCTCGCGGTCACGGTCCTGGAGAAGGAGCCGGAGGTCGCCCGCCACCAGACCGGGCACAACAGCGGCGTCGTCCACTCGGGGCTCTATTACCGGCCGGGCTCGGCGAAGGCCGCGCTCTCCGCGGCCGGCCGCGAGGCGCTCTATCGCTACTGCGCCGAGCGCGGCATTCCCCACGAGCGCTGCGGCAAGCTGGTGGTGGCGACGTCGCCCGAAGAGGTCGCCCGGCTCGACGCCCTCGCCGAGCGGGGGCGCGCGAACGGCCTCGGGGGCCTCTGCCGGCTCTCGCCCGGGGAGATGCGCGAGCGCGAGCCGCACGTGGCGGGGCTGGCGGGGCTGCTGGTGCCCGAGACCGGCATCGTCGACTTCCGCGCCGTGTGCCGGGCGTTCGCCACCGACCTCGGGGCGGCGGGGGGGAGCGTGCGGTTCGGAGCGCCCTGCCGGCGGGTGCGGACGGGATCCTCGGAGGTCGTGGTCGAGACCCCGGCCGGCGCCTTCCGGGCGAGCGCGCTGGTCAACTGTGCCGGGCTCCAGAGCGACCGTGTCGCGCGCCTGGCGGGGGAGCGGCCGGCGGTGCGGATCGTCCCCTTCCGCGGCGACTACTACCTGCTGCACCCCGAGCGGCGCGGGCTGGTGCGCCACCTGATCTACCCCGTGCCCGACCCGGAGTTGCCGTTCCTCGGCGTCCACTTCACGCGGCGGGTCGACGGGAGCGTCGAGGCCGGCCCGAACGCCGTCCTCGCCTGGAAGCGCGAGGGGTACGGTCGCGCCTCGTTCTCGCTCGGCGACAGCCTGGAGACGCTCGCTTTCCCCGGCCTCTGGCGGATGGCGGGCGGCTACCTGCGGATCGGCTGGGAGGAGTACCGCCGGGCGTGGAGCCGGCGGCTCTTCGTGCGCTCGCTCCAGCGGCTGGTGCCGGAGATCGGGGAGGGGGACGTCGTGCGCGGCGGCTCCGGCGTGCGGGCGCAGGCGCTCGACCGCTCGGGACGGCTGCTCGACGACTTCCACCTCCTGGCCGGGGAGCGGGCGCTCCACGTGCTCAACGCCCCCTCGCCGGCCGCCACCGCGAGCCTGGCGATCGGCGAGGAGGTGGCGGCGCGGGTGGTCGAGAGTTTCGGTCTCGGCCGCCGATGAGCGGCGCCGCCCGCCTCGCGACCCGGGGCGGCACGGAGCGGGGCGGGCCGGAACCGGCATACCATTCCCTGTCGGACGTCTCCGGACGGGGGCGTCCGGCGGAGAGGAGGAGGGAGATGGACGAGCGTTCGAGGATCGGCGGGGCATCGCGGCGGGGCTTCCTCGCGGCGCTGGCGGCAGGGGGTGGCGGGCTCGCCTTCGCCGAGCTGCTCGGCGCGGCGGGCGCGAGCGAGGGCGCGATCTCCCGCGCCGCAGTGGCCGAGGCGGAGCGACTGGCCGGTCTCGCCTTCTCCGACGACGAGCGCGACCTGCTGCTCGAGGGGCTGGGCGAGAACGCCGGCGCCTACGCCGCGATGCGGGAGGTGCCGCTCGCCAACGACGTCCCGCTCGCCCTGCAGTTCCGCCCCGACGCCTTCGCCGAGGACGGCCTCGCGCTCCTGCAGCGGGTGCGCGCCATCGCCGACCGCCCCCCGCGCGCGGTGCGGCCGGCGAGAGACGAGGACCTCGCCGTCTTCGGCGTCGCCGAGCTCG
>JAHDVN010000479.1 GCA_023384635.1 Thermoanaerobaculia bacterium | reverse complement strand
CGCCGCCGGCCGTGGCGCGCCGATCCGGGCGCCCGAGCTCCACGAGGTCGTGGGGTGCGAAGAAGAGCTCCGCGGGGGCGGCGGGGAGGCTCGAGGCGGCGAGCTCGAACGAGCCTCCTGCAGCGCCGATCTCGAGCAGGCGCAGGGCGACGGCGCTCCCGGGCGGCAGCGGAGCCGGGAGGCGGGCGCGGAAGGCGGCGAGCCGATCTGCACCCTCCTGGTCCTCCCGCGGCGTGGCCGCGAGCGGCTGGTCGAGGGCGAGCGGGCTGGTGAACGGGATGCACTCGCTCGCGCAGACCACGTAGTCGACCTGGCCGCGCACGGCGACCGCGGCCGCAGCGCCGAAATCGGCCCGCATGCGGAGGGGGTAGACCACCGACTCCTCGTACCCGAACGCCACGAGGTCGCCGGGCAGGTCGAAGCGCTCCGGCACCGGGAAGAGGAGCTCGACCTCCCCGAGGCCCGGGGTCTCCGCGAGGTCGACCCGCGGCGGGTAGCCGGCGTCGCCGCTGTTGCGCCAGTAGCTGTGCCAGCCGGGGGCGAGCGCGATCTCGAGGCCGAGCCAGATCTCGCCGCCGGCGGGGGCCTCGCCCCAAGGGGAGATCAGCCGCACCCGCGCCGGGCCGTCGTCGTGCCAGGGGCCGGTGGCGGCGCCGGCGGAGCCGGCGGCGAGGAGGGCCGCGGCGAGGAGCGCGGGGAGCGGAGGCCGGAGCGGGCGCATCCGGCGGATTCTAGCGGCGGGGGCTTCGGCGTGGGGGGCGGGCCTCTGATATCGTGCCGCCCCCGTGCGCCCGGCCCCGGCCGGGAGCTTCCGATCCCCGTTCCGACTCCCGCTCTCCACCGCTCCCCACCGAGGCCCCCATGACGCTCGCCGACCGCCCCGACATCCGCAACCTCGCGATCATCGCCCACGTCGACCACGGCAAGACCACGCTGGTCGACGCCATGCTCTGGCAGGCGGGGATCTTCCGCGCCCACGAGCACGTCGCCGAGCGGGTCATGGACTCGATGGACCTGGAGCGGGAGAAGGGGATCACGATCATGGCCAAGAACACGGCCGTGATCTGGAAGGGGACGCGCATCAACATCGTCGACACCCCGGGCCACGCCGACTTCGGCGGCGAGGTGGAGCGCACCCTGAAGATGGTCGACGGCGTCATGCTGCTGGTCGACGCCTCGGAGGGCCCCCTGCCCCAGACCCGCTTCGTGCTGCGCAAGGCGTTCGAGGCACGCCTGAAGCCGATCGTGGTGATCAACAAGATCGACCGCCCCGACGCGCGGCCCGAGGAGGTCCTCAACGAGGTCTACGACCTCTTCATCGACCTCGACGCCGACGAGGAGGAGCTCGACTTCCCGGTGCTCTGGTGCAACGCGAAGAAGGGAACCTGCCGGCGGAGCGTCGACGGCCCCGACGAGACGCTGGTGCCGCTCTTCGAGGAGATCGTGCGCACCGTGCCGGCGCCGCGCTTCGACCCCGCCAAGCCGCTCCAGCTCCTCGTCACCTCGCTCGACTACGACGACTACGTCGGCCGCCTCGCCATCGGCCGCATCTTCAACGGCCGGATCGCGAAGAGCCAGTCGATCTCCCGCTGCCTGCACGACGGCTCGGTGGCGGCGACGAAGGTGGCGGTGCTCTACGGCTACGAGGGCCTCAGGCGGACCGAGATCGCCGAGGCGGGGCCGGGCGACATCGTCGCGGTGGCGGGGCTGGAGGAGGTCACGATCGGCGAGACGCTCTCCGACGCCGAGACCCCGCTCGCCCTGCCGCCGATCCGCGTCGACGAGCCGACGATCGCCATGGTCTTCGGCATCAACACCTCGCCGATGGCCGGCCGCGAGGGGGCGCACGTGACCTCGCGCAAGCTGCGCGACCGGCTCGACCGGGAGCTGCTGACCAACGTCTCGATCCGCGTCGAGCCGACCGAGTCGCCCGACGCCTTCAAGGTCTCGGGGCGCGGCGCGCTGCAGCTCGCCATCCGCCGCGAGATGGTGCGGCGCGGGGGGTTGGAGCGCGCGGGCGGCCAGCCGGGGGTGATCACCCGCACCGTGGACGGGAGGCTCCACGAGCCGATGGAGCAGCTGGTGGTCGACGTGCCGGAGGAGTTCATCGGCGTCGTCACCCAGAAGCTCGGGGGGCGCAAGGGGCGGATGACGAAGATGGTCAACCACGGCACCGGGCGGGTGCGCCTCGAGTTCCGCCTCCCGTCGCGCGGCCTCATCGGCTTCCGCACCGAGTTCCTGACCGACACCAAGGGGACCGGCCTCCTCAACTCGCTCTT
>JAHDVN010000028.1:15167-19026 GCA_023384635.1 Thermoanaerobaculia bacterium | reverse complement strand
TCTACCAGGAGGCCTTCCGGCTCTTCACTGCCGCCTACCGGAGGGCCGCCGAGGCGTTGCGAGCGGGAGGCGACCCCATCTTCCCCGAGGGGTGCTTTCCACCACCAGGGCCGTTCCTCAGACCGGCAACTGCGTAGAACCTGCCCGCCCGAGAATACCGACCTTCACCCACCGAGGGCGAACACGGCCCACACTGGTGAAGCTCGCCCAAGGTGCCTTCTCTTGCCCGAACGAGGAGTTGGCACAGCAGCGCCGAGCCCACCGCGATCCTCCTGTCGCGCCAACGGCTGCCTCGATTCGGCGCAACAGGAGCCCCGGACTGCCGAAGCGCACCAGGCGAGGCGACACGAGATGAAACTCACATGGCACCTCAATGGCTGCCCGAGGCCGATGGCCCTATGTCTGCAACACCCCCGTCCGGAACGGCGGCAGCTCCGGGTTGCACGCCGCGGCGGCCAGCGCGCGGGAGATCGCCTGGCGCGTCTCGACGGGGTCGATCAGGGCGTCGACCCAGAGGTGGCCCGCTGCGTTGCGCGGGTCCATCGCCGCCTCGTAGCGCTTCTGGATCGACGAGAGCAGCTCGCGCTGCTCGGCCTCCGAGACTTCGCCGCCGCGGTTCTTGAGCTGGATGCCGAGCAGGGTGCGCGAGGCCTGCTCTCCGCCCATCACCGCGATCGCTGCGCTCGGCCAGGCGAAGAGGAAGCGCGCTCCGTACGCCTTGCCGCACATCGCGTAGTTGCCGGCGCCGTAGGAGTTGCCAACGAAGATCGTGATCTTCGGCACCACCGAGTTGGCGACCACGTTGACGAGCTTCGCCCCGTCTTTGATGATCCCGCCCCGCTCGGCGCGCGAGCCGACCATGAAGCCGGTCACGTCCTGCAGGAAGAGCAGCGGGATCCCCTTCTGGTTGCAGATCTCGACGAAGCGCGCCGCCTTGTCGGCCGAGTCGCTGTAGATCACGCCGCCGATCTGGAGCTCCTTGTCGCCGGGGCGCGTGCCGGTGCGCCGCTGCACGATCTGGCGCTGATTGGCGACCACGCCGACCGCCCAGCCGTCGATCCAGCCGGTGCCGCAGACCAGGGTCTGCCCGTACGTTTCCTTGAACTCGTCGAAGTCGGAGTCGTCGAGCAGCCGCGCCAGCAGCTCGTGGGCGTCGTACGGCTTGCTGCGCTCCTCCGGCAGCAGGCCGTAGAGCTCCTCGGGCGGGTGGAGCGGCGGCCGCGGCTCGCGCCGTGCGAACGGCGCGCCGGCCCCCGCGGCGAGCTGCGCCATCTGGCTGCGGATCTTCGCGAGGCACGTGGCGTCGTCCGGGTGGCGGTGGTCCACGACTCCCGAGACGTCGGCCTGGACCACAGCGCCGCCGAGCTCCTCGTTGTCGATCACCTCGCCGATCGCCGCCTTCACGAGGTGCGAGCCGGCCAGGAAGATCGAGCCCGTTCCCTCGACGATGTGCGACTCGTCGCTCATGATCGGCAGGTACGCCCCCCCCGCCACGCAGGAGCCCAGGATCGCCGACATCTGGAAGACCCCGGCCGCCGAGAGGCGCGCGTTGTTGTAGAAGATCCGGCCGTAGTGCTCGCGGTCGGGGAAGATCTCGTCCTGCATCGGCAGGAACACGCCCGCCGAGTCGACGAGGTAGACCGCCGGCAGCCGGTTCTCGAGCGCGATCTCCTGCAGCCGCAGGACCTTCTTGATCCCGATCGGAAACTTCGCCCCCGCCTTCACCGAGGCGTCGTCGGCGACCACCACCACGTCGCGGCCGTGCACTCGGCCGATGCCGCCCACGACGCCGCCCCCCGGCGCCCCGCCCCACTCCTCGTACATCCCCCAGCCGGCCCACAGCCCGAGCTCGAGCCAGGGAGCGCCCGGATCGCAGAGCGCTGCGACCCGCTCGCGGGCGGTCAGCTTCCCCTGCGCGCGCTGGCGGGCGAGCGGCTTCTCGCCGCCGCCGAGGCGCAGCATCGCCTCCTCGGCCGCCAGCTCCTCGACCCGCCGGCGCCAGTGTGCCGCACGGCGCTCGTACGCATGGTCCTTCTTCAGGGACGACTCGATCCGCGCCACGCCGGCCTCCTTTCGCGCCGGGCCGATTCTACGGTGCCCCGCGCCGCTACAATCGCCGGCGGACGTTTCGATCGGGAGGACGCCATGGTGAAGAAGGCGAAGAGCGCGAAGAAGACCAAGGAGCCGAAGACGGCGCAGCGGGCGGCGAGCAAGCCGCCGAAGCGATACCGGGAGTTCGTCGACCGCTTCCCGGGCCTCGGCGCCGCCTGGGAGACGATCCACGCCGCGGGCGAGGCCGGCCCGCTCGAACCGCGCACCCAGCGGCTGGTGCGGGTGGCGGTGGCGATGGGGGCGATGCGCGAGGGAGCGGTGCGTTCCGGCGCCCGCAAGGCGCTCGACCAGGGGCTCGCGCTCGACGAGCTCGAGCAGCTGGTGCCGCTCGCCGCGGCGACGATCGGGCTGCCCTCCGCCGTCGCCTGCTGGAGCTGGATGCGCGACGCGCTCGAGAAGGACGCGAAGGGGGCGAAGGGCAGGAGGTAGCGCCGCTCAGCCGAGCAGCAGCTTGCCGCCGGCGAGCAGCAGGACGGCGGCGAGCAGCGTGCGCAGGGCACGCGAGCTGCCGCGCCGGCTCCCCCAGGTCGCGCCCAGCCAGCCCGCAGCCAGCACCACCGGGATCCAGAGCGCGAGCTCGGGGCTCGCCGCCGCCACCCGCGGCCCCAGGCCCGCGAGGCCGGCCGCCGAGTTCACGAGGATGAACGGCGCCGCCACCGCCGAGGCCTGCCGCGTCGAGGCCCAGCCGAGCGCGATCAGGAGCGGCGAGAGGAAGATCCCGCCGCCGACGCCGACCCAGCCGGAGAGCAGGCCGAGCAGCGCCCCGAGGCCGACGGCAAGGGCCACCGGCGGCCGGGGGTCGAGCGGCGGCTCGCTCGCCGGCACCCGCCAGAGCATGCGGCCGGCGGCGAAGAGGAGGATCGCCCCCACCGCGATGCGGAACGTCCGGTCCTCGAGCGGCATCCGCCCGCCGAGCCAGCTCGCGGGGACCGACGCCAACGCGAACGGCCAGAAGAGGCGCCAGTGGAAGAGGCCCGGCACCCGGCCGAAGCGCCAGGTGGCGACCAGCGCCACCGCCACGTTCATGACGAGCGCGTTGGGGCGCGCGACGGCGGCCGGCAGCGCCGCCAGTGCCATCACCCCGAGATAGCCCGACGCCCCGGCGTGCCCCACCGAGGCGTAGAGCAGCGCCACCAGACCGAAGGCGAGAGCGAGCAGGAGCGCGTCCACGCGCCCGCGAGGATATCCGAGCCGGGGCCGCTCAGGCGGCCGGGAACCAGTGCCGGGTGCGGTTGCAGAACGAGCAGACCGACAGCATCACCGGGACCTCGACGAGCACGCCGACCACCGTCGCGAGCGCCGCACCGGACTCCGGGCCGAAGAGCGCGATCGCGGTCGCCACCGCCAGCTCGAAGAAGTTGCTGGCGCCGATCAGCGCCCCCGGCGCCGCCACGTCGTGCGAGACCCTCGCCTTCTTCATCAGCAAGTACACCAGACCCGAGTTGAAGTAGACCTGGATCAGGATCGGGATCGCGATCAGGAGCACGTGGAGGAAGCGGCTCGTCAGGTTGTCGGCCTGGAAGGCGAAGATCATGACCAGCGTGGCGAGCAGCGCCACCACCGTCACCGGATGGAAGGCGGGCAGGAACGTCCCCTCGAACCAGGCCCGGCCCTTGGTGCGCAGCAGCAGCACTCGGCTCGCCGCCCCCAGCGCCAGCGGGATCACGATGAAGACCGCCACCGAGAGCAACAGCACGCGGAACGGCACCGTGAGCGTGCTCGCCCCGGTGACCAGGAGACCGACGAT
>JAHDVN010000028.1:2244-15157 GCA_023384635.1 Thermoanaerobaculia bacterium | reverse complement strand
CGGGGTCGCCGTCGGTGAGGTACGACCAGACGAAGACCATCGCCGTGCAGGGGGCGGCGGCGAGGATGATGGTGCCCGCCACGTACTGGTTCGCGAGCTCCTCGCCGATCCAGGGCTGGAAGAGGACGCGGAAGAAGAGGTAGCCGATCGCCGCCATCGAGAACGGCTTGACCAGCCAGTTGACGAAGAGGGTGATCAGGATCCCCTTCGGCCGCTCGCGCACCGCGAGCACGCTGCCGAAGTCGACCTTCAGCATCATCGGGTAGACCATGAGCCAGATCAGCACCGCGATCGCGACGTTGATCTGGCTCCCCTCGCCGAACTCGAGGCGGCGCACCGCGTCGGTGAAGCCCGGGAGGAGCTTGCCGAGCGCGATGCCCACCGCCATGCAGAGCGCCACCCAGAGCGAGAGGTAGCGCTCGAAGACGTTCAGGCGCTTCTTCGCGGTCGCCTCGCTCATGCCCCTGCTTCCTCCGCCCCCAGAACTCCCTCCTCCACGAACAATTCGTGGATCCGCCCCCGCAGCTCGTCGCGCACGGCCCGGAAGCGCTCGAGGCTCGCCGCCTCGGCCTCGGCGTGGCCGGCCGGATCGGGGAGCGGCCAGTGGAGGCGCCGGGCCGCCCCGAGCCAGACCGGGCAGACCTCCTCGGCGCAGAGCGTGATCACGGTCGCGACCGTCGCCGGGTCGATCTCGCCGACCGCCTTCGAGCGGCTCGCCGCGATGTCGATCCCGACCTCGGCGAGCGCGCGCACCGCGAGCGGATTCACGCGCGACGGCGCGGAGCCGGCGCTCTGGATGCGGAGCCGGTCGCCCGCGAGCGCACGCGCGATCCCCTCGGCCATCTGGCTGCGCGCCGAGTTGGCGACGCAGAGGAAGAGGAGCCCGCCGCTCACGTCCGCTGCACTCCTTGGGGAGCGAGCAGCTCCTTGAGCTTCGGCGTGGAGGGCACGTGGCCGAAGACCCTGATCTCGCCGTCCACCACCAGGGCTGGCGTCGCCACCACCCCGAACGCGAGGATCTTCGCGATCTCGGTGACCTTCTCCAGCTCGTAGTCGAGGCCGAGCTCCTGCGCCGCCCGCTCGGCGTGCTCGGTGAGCAGCTGGCACTTCGGACAGCCCGTGCCGAGGATCTGCAGCTTCGTCTTCATCGTCTCTCTCCTTGTCGCGCGTTTCGCCGTTCGCGGCGGGAGCCGCGCGATCAGGCCGCGAGGCTCCCGTAGATGACTCCGGTCACCGTCGCCATGATCATCACCAGCACCACGTAGACGGCGGTCTTCCTCCAGCCCATGAAGCTCTTGAGCACCAGCATCGCCGGCAGCGAGAGCGCCGGGCCGGCGAGCAGCAGGGTCAGCGCGGGGCCCGGCCCCATCCCCGAGCCCAGCAGCCCCTGCAGGATCGGGATCTCGGTGAGCGTGGCGAAGTACATGAGCGCCCCCGCCACGGAGGCGAACAGGTTGGCGGCGAGCGAGTTGCCCCCCACCGCCGAGGCCACCCATGCCGCCGGGATCAGCCCCTCGTGGTCGGGCCGGCCGAGGAGCAGCCCGGCCACCAGCACGCCGCCGACCAGCAGCGGCAGGATCTGCTTGGCGAACCCCCAGGTGGCGGCGAGCCACTCGCCGAGCTCCCCTTCGTCGCCGGCGAGGGCGAGGACGAGCGCCGCGAAGCCGACGCCGAACGCCACCACCGGATGCCCCGGCACCGCGAGCGCCGCCACCGCCACGGCGCCCGCAGTGGCGAGCGCCCTCCAGGGCGCGAGATCGAGCCAGCGCACGAGAACGGCGAGCAGCGCCGCCCCGGCGAGCGCCGTGAGCCACCACTTGGCGGCGAACACCGCGGCCCAGACCCCGCCCTCGGCCGGCGCCCAGTTGGCGAAGACGAGGATCGCGACCAGCGTCGCGAAGAAGGTGGCCTGGCGCCCGAGGGTGAGCCGGGCCGGCGGGATCGGCAGGCTCTGGCCCGCGGCCGCCCGCTCCCGCTCCTCGGCGCGGTAGATCCAGGCCATCGCGAGACCGACCAGCACGCTGAAGAGGACCGCCCCCACGGCGCGGGCCACGCCCAGCTCGAAGCCGAGCACCCGGGCGGTGAGGATGATCGCGAGCGCGTTGATCGCCGGCCCCGAGTAGAGGAACGCCGAGGCGGGCCCGAGGCCGGCGCCGCGCTTGTAGATGCCGCCGAAGAGCGGCAGCACGGTGCACGAGCAGACCGCGAGCACGGTGCCCGAGACCGAGGCGACGCCGTAGGCGAGCGGGCGCGGCGCGTCGGGGCCGAGGTAGCGCATCACCGCGGCCTGGCTCACGAACACGCCGATCGCCCCGGCGATGAAGAACGCCGGCACGAGGCAGAGCAGCACGTGCTCGCGCGCGTACCACTTGGCGAGGTGGAAGGCCTCGAGCACGGCGCCGTCGAAACGCGCCGAGCCCACGGGCAGGAAGTACAGCAGCAGGAAGCCGGCGGCGAGCGCCAGCCCCCAGCGGAGCTCTCGATTGCCGTTCATGTCGACCCTCAGCTGCCGGGGGGTGAAGGGTTCCTGGCCACGGGGCGCCGCACCCCGACCGCCACCAGGTCGAGGTCGGCCGCGCAGAGCAGCGCGACGTCCACGCGCCGCAGGCGGGTCGCGGCCACGCGGTCGGCGCGCACCTGCGGGTCGGTGGCGAGGGCCGCGAGCAGCGGCGGCAGGAGCGCCTCGCCGGGCCCCTCTCCGGCCAGCCGGTAGAAGACCAGCTTCCCGTCCCGGCGCTCGCGGATCCAGCCGCCGCGGGCGAGGACCGCGAGGTGCTGCGAGACGGTCGAGGGGGCGAGCTCGACCAGCGCCGTCATCTGGCAGACGCAGAGCTCGCCGTCGGCGAGCATGGCGAGCAGCCGCAGCCGCGCCGGATGGGCCAACGCCTTCGCGCCGGCGGTCAGCTGCACGAGCGGCGCCGGCCCGCCGCCCCGAGAACGTTTCGTCATGTTGCGAATTGTAGTTGCGAAGAGGCGGCAGCGCAACCCCGCCGCGTTCTCTGGGTACCCCTACGGGCGCAGGACGCGGTCGGCCGCGGCCATCACCTGGACCGTCTGGTCCATGGCGCCGACCCCGCCGATCCTGAGCTCGTCCCGCAGCCCGAGGTGGTCGAGGCAGGTGCCGCAGGTGGCGATGCGGGCGCCCTTCGCCTCGAGACGGCGGAGGCTCTCGAGCGCCGGGCCGTCCGCAGTCGTCAGGTGCACGGCTCCGTTGACGCACCCGACGAGATCGACCTGCACCTCGGAGGCCGCGAGCCTGTCGAGGAAGAGCAGGAGGAGCCGCCGGCCGAGGGCGTCGTCCCCCTCGCCCATGCGGTCGGAGCTCAGGTAGAGAAAGGTCATCGCGGTTCCTCCGGACGAGCCCGCGCGGGGCCGGGTGAATCTTCGCGCCCTTCCCCTCGGAAAGCGCCACCCGACCGGACGAGCGAATGCCCCCCCCCGATGGGGTGCTACCATCCCGCGCGTGAAGATCCGGGTCGTCGCCTTCGCGAGCGCCACCGACGCCCTGGGCGCGGCCGAGCGGGAGCTCGAGCTCCCGGCCGGCTCCGGCCTCGTGGCGCGCGGCGAGCGGCTCTGCCGCGAGCACCCCGGCCTCGCGCCGCTCTGGTCGCGCCTCGCGCTGGCGGTCGACGGCGAGGTCCGGACGGGCGAGGCCGCACTGGCCGACGGCTGCGAGGTGGCCCTCCTCCCCCCCGTCTCCGGCGGCTGAGCAGGCGATGCACGGCCTCGTGGACGGACCGATCGACCCGGCCCCGCTCCTCGCCGCCGTCGCCCACCCCACCTGCGGCGCTGTCGTGCTCTTCCTCGGCGCGGTGCGGAATCGCCACGAGGGGCGCGCCGTCACCGGCATCCGCTACGACGCCCACCGGACGATGGCCGAGGCCCGGCTCGCCCTGCTGCTGGCCGAGGTCGGCGCCGAGCACGGGGCGCGGCTCGCGGTCGTGCACCGGGTCGGAGAGCTCGCCGTGGGTGAGGTGAGCGTAGCGATCGCGGCCGCGGCGCCGGGGCGGGAGGCGGCCTACACCGCGAGCCGCCGCGCCCTCGAGCGGCTGAAGCGCGAGCTGCCGGTCTGGAAGCTCGAGCGCTACGCCGACGGCTCGGCGGCGTGGCGCGAGGAGGAGCGCCTCCGCCACGCCGGCGGCGCGACGTAGGCGTCCCCGAGCACCCGCAAGCGCTCCGCCGCCACGAAGGCCCGCCACGCCGCCTCGACGGCCGGCCAGCCGCGGTCGAGCCGAGCCCCGAGTGCGGCCGCCGTGGCGGGGGCGCCAGCCGCGACGTCCGCGAGAAAGGCCCGGAAGGCGGGCGCCAGCGCTCCTCCCTCCCCCTCGAAGAGGAAGCGCACGAAGAGGAAAGCGAGGGCGTAGGAGACCCCCGGCGGCTCGCCGCCGAGGAACCGGTCCCGGTCGAGCTCGAGCAGGCCGGGGAGGAGAGGACCCGGCGCGCGCTCGAGGGCTCGCGCCGCCTCGGCCAGCGCCGCGCTCCCGCCGGTCGCGCTCCATCTCTCCTTCTCGCGCCGGAGGAGCCCGCCGTAGGTTCCGGGCAGGGGGCGCCCGGCGGCGTCGCGGGCACTCCCCGCGAGGTCCTCCGCCAGCCCCTCGTCGAGCCAGGGGGGCAGGGCCGGGCCGATCGCCCGCTGGTTGAGCAGGTGCGCGAGCTCGTGGAGGAGCACCGAGGCGGTCTCGTCGCCCCCCTGCCCGCCGGCGAAGAGCGCCACGAAGGCGCCGAGCGCGTGCCCGCTGGCCGGCAGCCCGGCGATCCCCTCCTCCCCCGCCTGCAGCTCGCGGTAGGAGGCCTCGCGCGCGAAGAGGACGATCGTCCCCCCCGCCGCGGCGGCCGGAGCCAGTCCCGTGCGCGCCCGGTACGCCCCTTCCGCCATTTCGACCGCCGCCGCGAGAGAAGCCACCGGCTCCCGCGTGGGGAGGTCCGAGAGCAGCACGTACGGGCCGAGCCGAGCCTCCCAGGCCTCGGGGCCGAGAAGGCGGCGGGCCTCGGCGAGCAACGCCGGATCGGGCGGCGCCGGCGCCACCGGCCCCGGAGGCAGGGGCTCGCTCCCGAGCGGCCGCTCCTCGGGGCCGGAGAGCGCCGCGTCCGCGAGCCAGAGCGGACGGCCGCCCCGGAGCACGGCGGCCCAGCCGTCCCGGCGCTCGACGACGGGCAGGAGCACCCAGCTGGCGGTCCGCTCGACCGCCTCGGCGGCGGCGTCCGGCCGCTCCCGGAGCGGGCTGCCCGGCCGCACCCACACCTCTCCGACCGGGATCGGCCGCGGGGCGGGCGGTTCCGGCGGCGGGAGCGGAGAGGGCGGAGCTGGCTCCGGGGCGTCCTCCTCCCAGACCACGATCCACCGCGGCGGCTCGCCGCCACCCGGCGGCTGCTGCGGCGCCGGGGCGGGCAGGTAGGCGGCGCGGAAGCGGGCCGCGAGCGGGCCCACGACCGGCCAGCCTGCGGCGCGCACGAGCCCGGGCCACTCCGGATGCCGCGTGAGCCAGGCCGCGCCCGCGACGGCGCCGAGCGCGAGCAGGAGGAGGCCCGCGGAGAGGAGATCGCGAACCCGTCGCCGGCAACCCATGCGCGCATTCTCCCTCCGAACCCACCCCCCGCACGCGACGCGGTACCATGCAGGGGCGGCCGCGCTCCCGCGGCCCTCCGGACGGAAGGAGGATTCCCCATGGGCCTGTTCGACTTCATCCTCGGCAAGGGCAAGAAGGTGAAGGACGCCCCCGCGCCGCAGGCGCGGCAGGTGAGCCCCGAGGAGTTCCAGAGGATCCGCGACGCGAAGCGCGCCGAGGCGCTCGTCAAGGAGGTCGAGGAGCTCGGCCTCGGCATCGAGGAGCTCAAGGTCGAGGTCCACGGCTCGCAGGCCGTGGTCTTCGGCAAGGCGCCGACCCAGGCGGCGCGCGAGAAGGCGGTGCTGGCGATCGGCAACACCGACATCATCGAGAAGGTGGACGACCGGATGGACGTCGTCGCGGCCGAGGCGCAGGCGGTCTTCTACACCGTCAAGAGCGGCGACACCCTCTCGAAGATCGCCAAGGAGTTCTATGGCAAGGCGATGGAGTACCCGAAGATCTTCGAGGCGAACCGTCCGCTGCTCTCCGACCCGGACAAGATCTACCCGGGTCAGGTGCTGCGCATCCCCGGCGTCGAGCCGAAGAGTTAGCCGGCCGATCGCGGAGGGGGCGGAGGCGGCGCCGAGGGCAGACGGTAGATCGCGAGCACCGTGCCCCCCTGGCGCCGCCACTCCGCCACCGGCGCCAGCCGCTCCCGGCAGAGGCGCGTGAGCGCGTTGTCCCAGTCGTCCCGCCGCACCGTCATCACGTAGACCGGCCGCTCGGCGGCCAGCGCGAAGAGCCGCGCGAGGAGCGGCGGCGGGATCCCCGGCCGCGCCGGCGAGGTCAACGGCAGCAGCTCGATGTCCGGCCGCAGGCGCCAGGGTGAAACCAGGCGCACCGCGTGCTCGGCGATCGGCACCGCGAGCGCGCTGCCCGCCGCCGCGTTCTCGCCGAGCCAGGCGAGCCCCTCGCGATAGCTCGCCGCCCAGTAGTCCCCCGCCTGCGGCAGCCCGCGAGCCTGGGCGCCACCGAGCCCCCCCACCAGCTCGTTCCAGTAGGTGGTCGCGAACGGGTGCGCCGCCGCCAGCGCCGCCCCCTGGGCCAGGAGCGGCACCGCGAGGACGGCGGCGGCGAGCGCGCGTCCGCGCCGGGGCGCCGCGGCGCGCGCCGCGACCCAGCGGGCCGCCTCGACGAGCCCCAGCCCCCCGACCGCGGCGAGCGGCGGGAAGAGCTCGAGGAAGTGGCGCACGCCGTCGAAGTTCACGGCGCCGGGCAGATGGAGGCGGGCGAGCACCACCCCGATCCAGAGCGCGAGCAGCCGCGCCGTACGGTCCCCCGCCCGCAGCCGGCGCGCGAGCGGGAGCACCCCCAGGCCGACCGCGAGCAGGAACGGCAGCGGCGTCGTCCAGAGGAGGGCCGTCAGCGCCCCGGCGTGGCTCCCCGGTGCCATCGCCCGGTGGCGGCCGAGCAGGTAGGCGAGGTGCTCTCCGAGCCGCCCCGCGGGATCGGCCCAGAGGTACGGCCAGCTCGCGACGAGGACGGCGCCTCCCGCCAACGCGGCGGCGGCGAGCGCCGTGACCAGGGTCCGGCCCCGGCCGCGCCAAGCCTCCGGGCGCGGTCCCCAGGCGACCGCCGCCAGCACCACGAGCGGGAGGAAGAGCGCGTTCGCCTTCGTCCCCAGCGCGAGCCCCCAGAGCGCGCCGGAGCCGGCGATCCCGGCAACGGAGCCTCGCTCCCAGGCGGCGGCGAAGGCGGCGAGCGCAGCCGTGAAGAGCGCCATCGCCGGGAAGTCCTTCGGGTTCGCGAGCAGGTCGCCCGCGATCCGCGGCGCGGTGAGCAGCAACAGGGTCCCGGCGAGCGCCGCGGCGAGCCCGAGCCGCCGCGCCAGGAACGGCAGCCAGGTCGCGACGAGGAGCAGGCCGAAGCCGAGGTTCACGGCCTGGAAGCCGTCGAACGGGTCGAGCCAGCCGAGCCGGCGCCAGAGCAGCTCCGAGCTCGCCGCCCCCAGGGTGTTGGCCACCGGGTAGTACTCCCAGGGGCGCGACCGGAAGGGCGAGCCGGAGAGGTCCGGCTGGTGGCCCTCCGGGTACGGATCGGCCGCGAAATCGAGGTAGCGGGCGTCGAAGCTGGTGAAGAACGAGAGGTACCGCTGGCCGAAGAAGAGGTCGCCGAGCGCAGCGTCCCAGGTCACGTTCGCGCCCTTGAGGGCGGGGAAGCCGAGGAGTAGCAGCGCCGCCGCGCAGAGGCCGGCGGCGAGGCAGGTGCGGGCGGAATCCGGCCGGGACACGCCGCTAGCGTAGCGCGAGCAGCCGCCAGGGCCCGTCCGCCTCCGGGATCGGCACCGCCGGCGGCGCGCCGGCGGCGAGCTCCTGGAGACCCCGCGGATAGACCGCGCCGCGGGCGACGGGATCGACGAGCAGGTGGGTGACCCCGAGCTCGCCGAGGCGCGCGGCCGCCGCCGCGGCATCTTCCGCCCCGTCGAGGAGCAGCGCGATCTGCGACGCCTCGAAGAAACTGTCCGCGAGGCAGGGGCGCGGGCAGAAGAACGCCTGGTTGGTGTTCACCAGGAGCAGGCGGGCGTCCGTCGGCAGCTGCTCGTCCGCCCAGCGCATCACCGGCGGCACGGCGAGCTCCTGCACCGCCGCGCCGCGCGCGAGCAGCGGCGGCGCGATCCGCGCCGCCCGCGCCCGCTCGCGCCCCGAGGCGGTCCAGAGCGCGGCGCCGAGGACCGCGACCAGCGACCAGGCGAGCAGGCGGCGGCGGACGTCCGGCAGCCGGTGCTCGAGCGCGGCCGCGGACCGCCCCGTGGCGAGCGCGGCGAGGGGCAGAGCCGGCAGGAGGAAGCGCAGCTGTTGCGAACCCACCGCCCAGAGCGCGAAGAGGAGCCCCGCCGCGGCGAGCGGGCGCGCCACGCCGGGGCGGCCGCGCGCCGCGACGAGCGCCGCCGGCACCGCGAGCAGCCAGAGCGGCCCGAGCCGGCCGTCGAAGCGGGCGTACCCCTCGCCCCCCTCCATCACCACCCGCCAGGGGAGGAGCAGGTAGTCGAGCGGCGCGCGGCCCATCCCGATCCCCCGCTGCCAGGAGACGAGGCGCTCCGTGAGCTCGGCGCTCCACTCCGGCCCGCCGAGCCAGCCGTGGAGGAAGGGGTAGACCGGGTTGCCGGTCTCCCAGGCGCTGCGCGCCAGCCAGGGAAGGAGAAGCAGCGCCGCGGGGAACGCGAGGCCGAGCGCCACGGCCCGCGCCCCGGCGAGCCAGCGCCCCCGCCCGCCGGCCGCCGCCAGCGCCACCAGGCCGAGCGCCACCGCGAGCACCGCCCCCGTCGGCTTCGCCCCCGCCGCCCAGCCGAGCGCCAGCCCGGCCGGCAGCAGCGCCCGCGCCCGGGGCTCGCCGTCGAGGACCCGCTCGAGCAGCAGGAACGCCGCGAGGCCGGCGAGCGCCAGCGCGAGGTCGGCGTACGCCGCCCGCGCCTCGAAGAGGACGACCTCGTTGGCGAGCAGCAGCCCGCCCGCCACCGCCCCGCCGACGCCCCCGCCCGCTCCCCGCCAGAGGAGGACGACCAGCAGGAGCGCCGCCCCCCAGTGCAGCAGAGTCGCGAGCAGGTGCCCGCCGGCGGCCATCGCCCCCGCGAAGAGGAGCTGGAAGTTCATCGGCCAGAGCGAGTAGACGTTGAGCGGCAGGCGCGCCAGCCCACCCGTCTCGAGCCAGAGCTTCGGCACCGTGAGGTGGTAGACCTGCGCGTCCCAGGCGGGGCTCGGGTTGAGCGCGACCAGGAAGAGGAGCGCGAGGAGCGCCGCCACGACGAGGGAGAAGAGCCGGATCGCCACGCCTCCCGGCTGCCTTTCCGCCGTCCGCGTCGAGCTCGCCTCCGGCCCTTCGGCCTGCTCTCCCGCGCGCCGCGCGGCCACGACCCGGGCGAGGCCCACGAGGGCGAGCCCGGCGAGCACGCCGGGTCTCCCGAGCCAGCCGAAAACACCGAGCGCGAAGAGGTAGCCGGTCCAGGTGAGGGCGCCGAGCAGCACGCAGCCCGCCCAGCGCGGCTCCGGGAGCGGCGGCGCCGGGCGCATCCCGAGCCAGCTCGCCCCGGTCATCCAGAGGACGATCCCCACCGCGGCGAGGGCGATCAGGTGACCGAGGAGGTATCCCACCGGGCGCCTACGCTACCGGCGCGGACCGTCCGCCGCAACGCGTGGTCGCGGCCTCGGGGCGCGGCGCATGGGCGCGGGCCTCTCCCCTTCCCCCTGGGGAGCTCGGGAGGCGCGCTGCGCAAGCGGGGGCAGGCCCCCGCCGCGCGTGCGCGCCGGACGCGCAGCCGCGCGCCCTGACGCCCGTCCTGCCACCGAGCGCGCGGCGGTCCCCAGGGGGGAAGGGGAGAGGACCGAGCCCTGGAGCGGCTGCCGCGAGGAGGGACAGAGAAAGCGGCCCTGCCCGCATCGGACAGGGCCGCTGGATAGCGCCGGGATTCGGGTGCTTCCGCCTACCAGGCCGGGCGCCAGCTGCCGAGCACGCGCATGTAGTTCGTGCGCTCGAGCTGCCGCGGATCCGGACAGCGCTCCAGGCTCATGTTGCCGCGGATCTCGTCCAGCGAGTCGACCTCGTGCTCCTCGAGCCAGCGGACGAGGTCGTCGAGGATGAACTTGAGGTAGTACGGCCCGTGGCGCAGCAGCGCCGAGACGAGCTGCACCGCGTGGGCGCCGCTCATCACCGACTTGACCACGTCGATGGCGCTGTGCACGCCGCCGGTGACGGCGAGCGAGGCCTTCACGCGGCCGGCCAGGATCGCCAGCCAGCGCAGCCGGAGCAGCAGCTCCGAGGAGTCCGAGAGGCGCAAGTGCGTCTTCACCTCCAGCTCCTCGACGTCGATGTCCGGCTGGTAGAAGCGATTGAAGAGCACGAGGCCGTCGACCCCCGCGTCGTCGAGCTGCGTGGCCAGGCTCGAAACCGACGTGTAGTAGGGGGAGAGCTTCACCGCCACCGGGATCATCACCGCGCTGGTCACCGCCCGCACCATCGAGACCGTGCGCCGCTCGATCATCTGCCCGCTCTCCTCCGGGTCGGTGGCGAGCTGGTAGATGTTCAGCTCCAGGGCGTCGGCCCCGGCCTCCTCCATCATCCGCGCGTAGGCGAGCCAACCGCCGAGCGAGGTGCCGTTGAGCGAGGCGATCACCGGCACCTTCACCGCCTGCTTGATCTTGCGGATCTGCTCGAGGTACTCCTCGGGCCCGAGCCGGAAGTCGCTCGGGCTGGGCAGGAAGGAGAGCGACTCGGCGTACGACTCGGTGCTCGCCTCCAGCGCCGCGTGCGTCGCGAGCTGCTCGCCCGCGAGCTGCTCCTCGAAGAGCGAGTGCAGCACGATCGCCGAGGCTCCCGCGTCCTCGAGACGGCGCACCGTGTCCAGGTCGTCGGCCATCGGCGAGGCGCCCGGCATCAGCGGGTGGGCGAGCTCGAGACCGAGGTATGTGGTTCTGAGGTCCATGGCCCCCTCCTTACTTCTCGGCGGGCTTCTCGCCCGCGGCCGCACCCGCCTCGGGCGCCGTCGTGGGCACGGTGAGGTGGGAGAGCTGCTCGTAGATCGCCACCCGGCGGGTGACGTCGCGCTGCGCCTCGGCCATCAGGTGGCGGAAACGCTGCGGGTTCTGCTTCTCGACCATGCGGAACCGCGCCTCGTTCTTCATGTAGTCGATCACCGGCACCTTGGCCGGACCGGCGTCGAGCTTCAGCGGCGGCTCGCCCGCCGCCACCCGCCGCGGGTCGAAGCGGTAGAGCGGCCAGATCCCGCTGTCGACCGCCAGCTTCTGCTGGTCGACGCCGAACTGGAGGTCGTAGCCGTGCGCGATGCAGTGGCTGTAGGCGATGACGAGCGAGGGCCCGTGGTAGGACTCCGCCTCGCGGATCGCCTCCACCGTCTGGTTGTACTTCGAGCCGAAGGCGACCCGGGCGACGTAGACGTGGCCGTAGCTCATCGCCAGCAGGCCGAGGTCCTTCTTGCCCACCTCCTTGCCGGCCATGGCGAACTTCGCGGCCGCACCGAGCGGAGTGGCCTTCGAGGCCTGGCCGCCGGTGTTCGAGTAGACCTCCGTGTCGAGGACCAGGATGTTGACGTCCCGGTGCTGCGCCAGCACGTGATCGAGGCCGCCGAAGCCGATGTCGTAGGCCCAGCCGTCGCCACCCACCAGCCAGACGCTCTTCTTGACCAGGTAGTCGGCCACCAGCTCGAGGCGCCGGGCGTCGGCGTCGTCGATCCCGGCGAGCCGGGCCTTGAGCGCCGCCACCCGCTCCCGCTGCGCGGCCAGGCCGGCCTCGTCGCCCTGGTCGGCGTGGAGCAGCGCGGTGACCAGGTCGTCGCCGATCCGGCCCCCCAGCCGCCCGAGCAGCTCGCCGGCGAGCCGCGCGTGCGCGTCGACCGCCAGACGGAAGCCGAAGCCGAACTCCGCGTTGTCCTCGAAGAGCGAGTTCGACCAGGCCGGGCCGCGGCCGTCGCGGTTCCTGGCGTACGGCGTGGTCGGCAGGTTGCCGCCGTAGATCGAGGAGCAGCCGGTCGCGTTCGAGACCAGCAGCCGGTCGCCGAAGAGCTGGGTGAGGAGCTTGATGTACGGCGTCTCGCCGCAACCCGCGCAGGCACCCGAGTACTCGAAGAGCGGCTGCAGGAACTGCGATCCCTTGGTGTCGAGCCGCGTGACCAGGGTGCGGTCGATCTCGGGAAGGTCGAGGAAGAAGGCGTAGTTCTGCCGCTCGCGCTCCCGGTGCTCGTGCTGCGGCGCCATGTTGATCGCCTTGCGGCGCGGATTCGTGCGGTCTTTCGCCGGACAGATGGTGACGCAGAGGTTGCAGCCCGTGCAGTCCTCCGGCGCGACCTGGAGGGTGTACTTCATCCCCTTGAACTCGCCCGCCTTGTAGTCGGTGGCGAGGAAGCCCTCGGGCGCCGCCTCGAGCTGGCCCGCGTCGTAGACCTTGGCGCGGATGGCGGCGTGGGGGCAGACGAACGCGCACTGATTGCACTGGATGCAGACCTTGGGGTCCCAGAGCGGGATCTCGAGGGCGATGTTGCGCTTCTCCCACTGCGTGGTCGCGGTCGGCCAGGTGCCGTCCACCGGGAAGGCGGAGACCGGCAGCAGGTCGCCCTTGTTGGCGAGCATCACCGCCGAGACGCGCTTGACGAACTCCGGCGCGTCCTCCGAGACGATCGGCGGGCGGTGCCGGGTCGAGGTCGCCGCCGCCGGGACCGCCACCTCGTGCAGGTGGGCCAGCGCCGCGTCGACGGCGGCGAAGTTCTGCTCGATCACCATCTTGCCGCGCTTGCCGTAGGTCTTCTCGATCGCATCCTTGATCTTGGCGATCGCCTCCTCGCGCGGGAGCACTCCCGAGAT
>JAHDVN010000028.1:0-2234 GCA_023384635.1 Thermoanaerobaculia bacterium | reverse complement strand
CATGATGGTGTTGATCCGCACCCCGAGGCCGGCGTCGCGCGCCACCCGGTAGGCGTCGATGACGTAGAGCTTGAGGCCCTTGGCGACGATCTGCTCCTGCACCTCGCGCGGGAGCGAATCCCAGACCGAATCCGCCCCGTGCGGCGAGTTGAGCAGGAAGATGCCACCGGGTGCGGCGAGCTCCACCATCTCGTACTTGTCGAGGAACTCGGTCTGGTGGCAGGCGACGAAGTTCGCCTGGCGGATGAGGTAGCTCGAGCGAATCGTCTTCGGCCCGAAGCGGAGGTGGGAGATGGTGATCGCTCCCGCCTTCTTCGAGTCGTAGACGAAGTAGCCCTGGGCGAAGTTGTCGGTCTCCTCGCCGATGATCTTGATCGAGTTCTTGTTCGCCCCTACCGTGCCGTCGGAGCCGAGGCCGAAGAAGACGCACCGGCGCACGTCGTCGGGCTCGATGTCGAGCGCCTCGTCGTAGGGCAGCGAGAGGTGGGTGACGTCGTCGACGATCCCCACCGTGTAGTGGTTCCGCGCTCTCTCCCGGCCGAGATCCTCGAGCACCGCCTGGACCATCGCCGGCGTGAACTCCTTCGAGGAGAGCCCGTAGCGGCCCCCCACCACCTTCGGCTCGGCGGCGAACGGCAGCCGGCCCTCCACCCGCGCCTCGGCGAGCGTGGTGACGACGTCGAGGTAGAGCGGATCGCCGAGCGCCCCGGGCTCCTTCGTGCGGTCGAGGACCGCGAGGCCGCGCACCGTCGCGGGCAGGGCGGCGAGGAACGTGGCGGCGTCCCACGGCCGGTAGAGGCGGACCTTGAGCAGGCCGACCTTCTCGCCGCGGGCGACCATCCACTCCACCGCCTCGTGCGCCACCTCGGCGCCGGAGCCCATGAGCACCGCGACCCGCTCCGCCTCGGGATGCCCGACGTAGTCGAAGAGGCGGTAGGCGCGGCCGGTGATGCCGGCGAAGAGGTCCATCGCCTTCTGCACCTTCCCGGGGCAGGAGAGGTAGAAGAGGTTGCACGCCTCGCGGGCCTGGAAGAAGGTGTCCGGGTTCTGCGCCGTGCCGCGCAGCACCGGCCGGTCCGGCGTCAGCGCCCGCTCCCGGTGCGCCTTGATCGCCTCCTCGGAGAGCAGGTGGCGCAGGTCGTCGTCCGCGAGCTCCTCGAGCTTCGCCACCTCGTGCGAGGTGCGGAAGCCGTCGAAGAAGTGGAGGAAGGGGACGCGCGAGTCGAGCGTCGCAGCCTGGGAGATGGCGGCGAAGTCGTGCGCCTCCTGCACCGAGCCCGAGGCCAGGAGGGCGAACCCCGTCTGGCGGCAGGCCATGACGTCGGAGTGGTCGCCGAAGATCGAGAGGGCGTGCGTCGCCAGCGTGCGGGCCGCCACGTGCAGCACGAACGGGTTGAGCTCGCCGGCGATCTTGTACATGTTCGGGATCATCAGCAGCAGGCCCTGCGAGGCGGTGAAGGTCGTGGTCAGCGACCCGGCCTGGAGAGCCCCGTGCACGGCGCCGGCCGCGCCCCCCTCCGACTGCATCTCGATGACCTCGGGCACGACGCCCCAGAGGTTCTTCCGGCCCTCCGCCGACCACTGGTCGGCGAACTCGCCCATCGGCGAGGCCGGCGTGATCGGGTAGATGGCGATGACCTCGTTGGTGCGGTGGGCCACCGAGGTGACGGCCTCGTTGGCATCGATGGTGAGCTTCTTGCGTTCGGTCATGCGGAACTCCCCGGGAGCCTCGGGCTCCCCATGTCTGCCCGCTTTGATAACACGCGGGAAAGCCCCCAACCCCACCCCGGCGGGCAGGAGCCGGCGCAAAGGCGGATGGGTGGAGGTACGGCCCGCGGCGCGCTCAGCGCCGGTCGGGGACCGGCTCGGGCGCGGCCTCGCGGGCGGCGGCCTCGGCCTGTTCCTCGCGCAGCTTCCGGTAGAGGGTCGAGCGGCCGATCCCGAGCTCCTCGGCGGCCTCGGTCAGGTTGCCGGCGCGCCGCTCGATCGCCTCGCGGATCGCCCGGCGCTCGAGCTCGGCCAGGGTGAGCGGCGGGCTCGGCGAAGCGCCGCGGGTTCCGTTCCCGTTGCCGTTCCCGCGCCGCGCCCCGGCCCGGCGCACCCGCTCGGGCAGATCGGAGGGGGCGATCACGCCCCCCTCCGAGACGACGGTCGCCCGCTGGATCGCGTTCTCCAGCTCGCGCACGTTCCCCGGCCAGGTCTAGGCCCGCAGCAGGTCGGCGCTCTCCGGCGCG
>JAHDVN010000478.1 GCA_023384635.1 Thermoanaerobaculia bacterium | reverse complement strand
AGCCGAAGGCCTCGATGCTCTTGGCGACCGCATCGATTGCGGCGTCGCTGATGGTTCGGGGGTTGCGGTCGTACTCCTTGACCGCGTCGATGGAAAGCGTCTCGATGTTCACAGCGATCTCCGTTCGGACGCGCGGCGGCAAGCGCCAGCGCGTGGGACGTCGTGGTGGCCCGCCGCACATGCGGAGGGTCCGGGGATGGCTGGATCGCTGGTTGGCTGGATCGCTCGGGCTGACGGGCCCGTCCGGGGGGCGCTCAGCGCCCCGAATCCCGCCCACTACGGGCCCCGCCCGTTGGCCACGGGTCCGCCCACGTTGGCCCACGTCGCGTGCTTGGCGGGAGGGCCTAGCAACGCCCCGAGTCGCTTCTGGCGGGCGGGGCGGCACCCAGCGGATTCGGAGGGTGTTCGGAGCCGGGATTGGCTCCGCAGTCCAACACGCCGGCGACCCCGCACCAGCGAACGACCTCGCGGCACAGCGCGATGAACTCGTCGTTGGTCATGGCGTTCTTCGCGCGGTTGACGTCCTTGTCGAGGATCTGCGCGTTCTCGATGATGTGCTGACCGCCGAGTCGAATGGGCACGATGTGGTCGAGCGCCGCCGACTCCGGAGTCAGGGGCCGCCCCGACAGTGCGCACAGGTGCCGCTGCTGACTCAGGAGCTTGAGAACCCCTGGGGCTGAGATCGGAGTGCAGGCGGGCGGTTGCGCTTGGGGATGTACCGACGCGTCGGGGTCACCCTGGACGCCGCCCACTTGTGCCACGCTGGGCGATTGACGTGCTTCAGAGCGGTGATCGCGTTCTCGACCGCCAGAACCGCGAACACCTCCCACGTCGGACGCCATCGCCTCGGGCGCGGAGACGTCGGCGGCTGGCTCAGACGGATCTGCCAGCCGACCACCATGCTGTGAACGGCACGCGGCCAGGGCGACGCCAGCATCACGCCGTTGCGAGCGTCCGCACGGAGTTTGCTGGCCATCTTGCCGGCCGCCTTGCGCCACTCTTCCTGCATCAGTGCATCCATGCATTCGCGACCTCCACAAGCGCTCGGACAGACGAAATGGCTATACCTTCCGGCTTGTTGGCGAGCGCAAGGAAAACGGGATGCCTCGGAAAAGTGGGGTGAGGCAGCCTTGAAGCGCCGCCGCCCACGTGCAGGAGGTCATCCCGATGGCGCAATCCTACTCGACGAGGCCGGTGGAGGCGGTAAGTGCGGCGGAGTTGGTGAAGGGGTGGGACGGCCAGGCACTGGCGATCGGCGTCGATGTGAGCAAGGCGGACCTGCGGCTGGTGCCGCGCTGGGCGGACGGGACGTTCCTGCGGCCGATCCGTGTCCGCCAGCCGAGCCAGATCGGACAGGGGATCGAACTGCTGCGGAGCCTGGGCGCGGGCCGCGACATGATCGTCGCGCTGGAGCCGACGGGCCGCTACGGCGATGTCTTCCGCCAGGCGTGCCATCGCGCGGGGATCACCGTGCACCGCGTGAGCGCCAAGGTCTCGCACGACTACGCGGAGGTGTTCGACGGCGTACCCAGCCAGCACGACGGCAAGGATGCGGCGCTGATCGCAGAGTTGGCTGCGATCGGCAAGAGCCGACCTTGGCCGTGGCCGGCGGCTGATGACTGGGAGCAGCGGCTCTCGCTCGCGGCGGACCTGGGCGATGCGTACCAGCGGCAGATGATCGCGTGGTTCAACCGTCTCGAGGCGTGGCTGGCGGCGCACTGGCCGGAGATCCAGAAGGACCTGTGGCTGACGAGCCAGACGCTTCCACGCATTCTGCACTACGGCGGTCCGCAGGGACTCGCGGCCGATCCCGATGCCGCCGACCGGGTGAAGCGCTGGGGCCGCAACATGATCCCGGCGGAGCGAATCACGCGGATCTTGCAGCTCGCACGGGAGACGGTTGGCGTGGACGTGAGCGAGCCGGAAGCGCAGCGTGTGCGGCACTACGCCGCGGAGGCCGTCCGTGCCAAGCGGGTCATGCGTCGCTACAAGGCCGAGCTGGCGGAGTTGGCGATGCAGCATCCGGTGGTCAAGCGCATGGCGACGGCCGTGGGCGCGGCGACCGCGGGCGTGCTCTGGCTCGAAGGCGGCGACCCGGGCCAGTACAGCTGCGGCCGGGCGTACCTCAAGGCGCTGGGGCTGAACCTGACGGAGCGATCCAGCGGCGCGGTGCAGGGTCCGCAGCGCATCAGCAAGCGCGGCTCGTCGCGCGCCCGGCGCTGGCTGCACTTCGCGGCCATGCGGCTGACGATGGAGGAGCCGATCAACCGCTGGTACGCCGCGAAGATCGAGCGCGACGG
>JAHDVN010000477.1 GCA_023384635.1 Thermoanaerobaculia bacterium | reverse complement strand
GAACCGCGCGCCGCGGAGGCGTGGGGGTCGATGGCGGGCGGAGGATGGCAGATCCGGGGCGATCTGGCAAGGGCGGCCGGCGGAGGCCGCGGCGCGAGGCCGCTAGAATCAGAGATTACGGCCCCGCGATGCCCGACCTCGCCCCCCAGGAGCTGCTGCTCCTCGCCATCCTCGCCGCGGCGCTCGTGGCGCTCCTGAGCCAGCGGGTGCGCGCCGACCTGGTGGCGCTCCTGGTCATGGTCGGGCTCGGCTTCTTCGAGCTGCTCGCGCCGGAGGAGACGGTCGCCGGCTTCGCGAGCCCGGTGGTGATCACCATCGGGGCGCTCTTCGTGATCACCGCGGCGCTCGAGCGCACCGGCGTCGTGGCCTGGGTCGCCGAGCGGCTGGCGCGCGCGAGCCGCGGCAGCGAGCGGCGGATGGTCTTCCTCTTCACGGTGAGCGGGGCGCTGCTCTCGCTCGCGATGAACAACATCGCGGCGGCGGCGATCCTGCTGCCGGCGGCGGTGGGCGCCGCGCGCCTGGGCGGCGTGCGCGAGTCGCGGCTGCTGCTGCCGCTCGCCTTCGGCACCTCGCTCGGCGGTGGCGCGACCCTCTTCACCTCCGCGAACCTGATCGTGAGCGGGAGCCTCGAGGCGCAGGGGGAGCGCTCGCTCACGCTGCTCGACTTCCTCCCGCTCGGCGGCGGCATGGCGGTGGCCGGCCTCGTCTTCCTCCTCGTCGCCGGCCCGCGGCTGCTGCCCGAGCGCGACTCGCTGGTCGGCGCGGCGCTCGCGCGCCCCGACCTCGCGGCCACCTACCGGCTGGTCGAGCGGCTCTGGGAGGTGCGCCTCCTGCCCGACTCGCCGCTGGTCGGCCAGCCGCTGGCGACCTCGGTGATCGGCACCCGGCTCGGGGTCACGGTGGTGGCGCTCCTGCGCGAGCGCGAGGCGCGCCTTCCCCCCGATCCCGCCGAGCGCCTCGAGGCGGGCGACATCCTGCTGGTGCTCGGGCGCGAGGAGCGGGTGCGCCAGCTCGAGCTCGAGGGGACGGTGGTCGGCCGCGGCGAGGAGGGGCAGGGGCTGGCCGGCGTGCGGCTGCCGGTGCGGCTGACCGAGGTCGTGGTCGGCCCGCGCGCGAACGCGGTCGGGCAGACGCTCAAGGAGCTGCGCTTCCGGCAGAAGTTCGGGATGACCGCGCTCGCGCTCTGGCGCGGCGGGCGCAGCTTCCGCACCGACGTCGGCGACTTCGTCCTGCAGCCGGGCGACGCGCTGCTCATGGTCGGCGCCGCCGGGCCGGCCGGCGTGCTGGCGAAGGAGCCCGGGCTCATCGTGCTTCACAGCGGCGAGGCGCCGCCGGTCGAGCTCGGCAGGAAGGGCCTCGTGGCGGCCTTCCTCACCCTGGCGGTGCTGCTCCTCTCGGCGAGCGGGCGGGTGCCGATCGGCGAGGCGATGCTCTCGGGCGCGGCGCTGCTCGTCCTCACCGGCTGTCTGGGGATGGACGAGGCGTACCGCGCGATCGAGTGGCGGACGCTCCTGATCATCGCGGGTCTCATGCCGCTCGGTACCGCGCTCGTCGCGACCGGGCTCGCCGTCAACCTCGCCGGCGGCCTGGGGGGCGCGGTCGGCGCGGTCGGACCGATCGGCTTCGCGGCGGTCCTCTACCTGATCGCGGTGGGGCTCACGCAGGCGGTCGGGGGGCAGGTCGCCGCCCTCATCGTCGGCCCGATCGCGGTGACCACCGCGCAGGCGGTGGGGCTCAACCCGCCGACCCTCGCGGTGGTGGTGGCGATCGGCTGCTCGGCGGCCTTCCTCACCCCGATCTCCCACCCGGTCAACCTGCTGGTCATGGCCTCCGGCGGCTATACGCCGCGCGATTACGCGCGGGTCGGCATCGGGGTGCTCGCGGTCTGCTTCCTCGCCCTGCTCGCCCTGCTGCCGCTCGTGACACCGCTCTGAGGCGGCGTCGGGCGGATCAGTCCGGCCCGAGGAGCTCCGCCAGGACCGCGGCCACCTGCTCGGCGCCGCGGGCCGGTGTCGTTTCGGGGCGCGGGCGGGCCAGGAGCTCCGGGAGGAGGGCGAGCCAGCCGTCGTCCGCGAGCGCATCCGGGGCGAGCCGGAGGGCCGGCAGGCGGGCCTCGACCCAGGCGGCCAGCACCTCCGACTCGCGGAATCGAGGGCGCGGCACATAGGCGAATCGGCACCCGGCGCGCGCCGCCTCGGCGACGGTCGAATAGCCGAGCTTGCCCACCACGAGGTCGGCGGCGGCGACGAGGTCGGGGTGGTAGACGGGGGTGTGGTGCGGGAGCAGGAGCAGATTGCCGTGGC
>JAHDVN010000476.1 GCA_023384635.1 Thermoanaerobaculia bacterium | reverse complement strand
ATCAACTGGTCGGTCTCGTCGTCGTTGAGCGTGAGGCCGAAGACCTTCGCGAGGGCGCCCGGCTCGTGCAGCGATTCGAGATAGGCGTCGGTGTGCACCGAGCGGAGGGTCTCCCAGGAGGCCGGGTCGGGCACGAGCAGGTGCCGGGGATGGAGCAGCCCTTCCTGGCAGAGGAAGGCGAGCACGCGCTCGCCGCGCACCGGGTCGTGCAGCCCGCCGGGGAAGCGGAACGAGTAGCGGGCGCTGTAGACGACCTCGGCCCGGCGCGGGCCGAAGCGGGCGCGGAGCCGCCGCCAGAACGCTCCCCACCGGCCCGCCGGAGGGGCGGCTGCGGGGGGGCCCGGCGGCTCCTGGGTCAGCGCAGAGTGACGCACGTCGCCCCCCTGCCCCCGGCCTCCGGGGGTGCGTCGCGGAACGCGAGCACGCGCGGATCGCGGGCGAGCAGCGCGCGCACCACCTCGCGCTGGACGCCGATCCCGCGCCCGTGGATCAGTCGCAGCTCCCGCCAACCGCGGGCCTCGGCCTCGTCGAGGGCGGCGCGCACGACCTCCGGCACGTCCCGGGGACGGAAGCCGTGGAGGTCGACGACGTCGCCGAGCTCAAGGACCACGATCCCCTCTTCCCCGGGGAGGCCGTCGGGCTCCTCGTCGCGCACGGTCCGCCTCAGTGGAAGAGCTTCAGGAAGACGAGGTAGACGGTGAGACCGTCGTCGGGCCCGGCGACGGGCACGCCGATGTCGAGGTTCACGATCGTGTCCCAGGGGCCGATGAAGGTCCCGGCGAGCCCGACGCCGGCGAGCAGCTCGCGATCGAGGCCGCTCGCCGCGTCGGTGGCCCAGGCGACATCCCCGATGGCGTCGAGGCGCAGCAGCTGTCCGACCTCGAAGCCGTAGGTGAGGTGGGCGGCCCACGCCTCCTCGGCCCGCACCTTGCCGATCTGGTAGCCGTGGACGCGGTTGCCGCCGAAGTAACCGAAGCCGTACTTGCTGAAGCGGTCGAGACCCGAGCCGCCGAGGTAGTTCAGCTCGAGGCCGACCTTGCGGAAGTCGGCGAGGTACCAGTTCTTGCTCGCGGCGACCTCCCAGGTCTCGTACTCCCTGGCCTCGGGGTCGTACTCCGGGTTGCCCGGGAAGCCCCACGGCTCCCACTCGCTGCGGCGGTGGAGGCTTCCCCCGAGGCGGAGGCGGTAGCCGGCGCGGCTCAGCTGCAGGTCGAGGCCGAACCGGTGCTCGACGTGGTCGGAGGGGAGGCGGAAGCCCGGGGCGGTCTCGTCCGCCTGCTGGAAGTTCGAGTAGGCCGCCTCGTAGCTCGCCCCGAGCTTGCCGTAGCTGCCGAGCGGATGGCCGAGGTGGAGGGAGAGGCGCGCCGGCAGCGCGCGCACCTCCTCGCCGGGGATCTCGTCGCCGTCGCGGTAGACGGTGTCGCCGAGCGGAATCGCGAAGGCGAAGAGGTTCGCGCCGAGGTCGAAATCGGAGCCGAAGAGGCGCGGGTCGGCGTAGCTGACGATGCCGAGCACGCCGCCGAAGAAGGCGTTGAGCTGCCGTTTGCCGCCGCGGAAGTCGAGGTCGAAGTAGTTGACTCCCGCGAGCGGCACCGGGTAGTCGAGGGCGTCGTCCCAGAAGACGCCGGCCAGCGCGAAGAGCTTCGCGGTGTCGAAGCCGTCCCGCACGCGGCGCTCGCCGGGCCGCTCGGGGTCGGCCTCGAGATAGCGCAGCCCCCTCTCGGTCTCGCGCACCATCGTGGTCTCGGAGGCGAAGAGCGCTTCGCGGCGGGCGTCGAAGTCGGGGCCGTTGAGGACCACCGCCGAGAGCACGCTCTCGCGCTCCACGATCACCGCCGCGTTGACGATCGAGAGGATCTGCTGGGCGCGGGCGCGCAGCGGCAGGTAGAACGCCCCGCGCGTCCACCCGGCGGGCGCCCCGGCGAGATCGAGCGGCTGGTAGTCGAGGGTCTCCTCGTTGGAGAGCACTTCGCCGGTGAGGCCGAGCTGGAGGGCGCGGCTCCGCACCCGGTGGTGCGTCTCGCGGTCGATCCAGACGGTGCCCCGGTAGAGCGTGCGCCCCGGCTCCGGGGCGACGGTCGGCTCGAAGTCCACCACCCAGCAGTCGCGGCCGGAGACGCGGTCGGTGCCGCGCAGGCGATAGCGGTACTCCTGCGTGAACCGGATCTCGAGCGGCATCGCCGCCGCCCGCTCGGGCTGCACGATCGGGATCTCGGGCAGCTTCTTCGAGCGCCAGCGCACGCCGTTGATGTAGAGCGTCTGCCAGGCCCAGTCGAAGCTCTCGCCCTGGCGGACGAAGTACTCCCCA
>JAHDVN010000475.1 GCA_023384635.1 Thermoanaerobaculia bacterium | reverse complement strand
GGGGGGTCGAGCTCGGGCGGCCGGGCGCGGAGCCCGCGCTCGCGGCGGTGGAGCTCCGGCCGTCCGAGGTCGCCGGCCGGATCCGCTTCCCGGTCTACGACTGGTTCCTCGAGGAGTCGGTCGTCACCGGACGGCCGTTCCTGCGCTACCGCCGCGGCCAGGTGCGCGAGGTCGAGGTCCCCTGGACGCACCGCGGCGAGGTGGCGCGCTCGGTGCCGCGGCCGCGCGGCTATCTCGTCCTGCCGGGGTGGCCGGAGATCGAGGCGCGGCTCGCCGCGCACGGCCTCGTCGTGCACCGGCTGGAGGCCCCGGCGGCGCTCGATCTGGAGCGCTATCGCCTCGGCGCGCCGCGCTTCGCCGAGCGGACCTTCCAGGGTCTCACGCGCCTCGAGGCCGAGGCGGAGCTGGAGCGCGGCCGCTGGACACTGCCGGCGGGCTCTCTCTGGGTGCCGGCCGACCAGCCCGACTTCGAGGTTGCGGTGCAGCTCTTCGAGCCCGCGGCGCCGGACTCGCTCCTGCGCTGGGGGCTCCTCTCGCGCCTCTTCGAGCAGAAGGAGTGGATCGGGGCGGCGGTGCTGGAGCGGGAGGCGCGGCGGCAGCTCGCCGATCCCGCCGTCGCGACGGCCTGGGAGCGGGCGCTCGCCGACCCGGATTTCGCCGCGAGCCGGGAGCGGCGCTATCTCTGGTGGTACCAGCGCACTCCCTACTACGACGGGGAGCAGGGGATCCTGCCGGTCTACCGGCTGCCGGGCCCGCCCCCCGTGGGCTGGCCAGGAGGCGCGGCGGGCCGGCCCGGCCCGCCTCGGCCCGCTCCGGGTCCGTCTTCGCCCGCGCCCTCGGCGAGCCGGTAGCGGAGCGTCGCCCCGAGGCGATCGACCTCCCGCCGGAACTCCTCGCCGGCGAGCCGGTCCTTCAGCGCCTCGGTGACCGGCAACACCATCGGGCTCCGCTCCCAGCGCGCGGGCTGGTCGGTCGCGGCGTCCTCGACCCGGCCGGCGTCGACCGCCTCGCTGGCCCGGCCCAGCGGCAGCGCGTGGAGCGCGGCGACCATCGCGCGGTAGCGGGCCTCGGCCAGCGGCTCGGCGAAGCGCAGCGGCCCGTGGGCCTGGACCGCGAGGTGGAAGTGGGAGGGGACGAAGGCGATGCCGTCGAGGCCGATCCGCTCGCAGACCAGGATGAGGAGCGAGATCACCTCGCGGAGCATGCCGAGCCCCGGCGCCTTCTGCCCCGGCAGCGGCGGCCGCCCCGACAGGAAGCCGAGCCGCGGGTTCTGGAGCATCAGCCACTCGATCCAGAGCAGCTCGGCGCCGGGCATCGTGCGCCGGTCGCGGCGCACGCGGAGCTCCACCAGCAGCTCGCGCCGGCCGGGATCGCCGTGGATCCGCAGCGTCTGGCCCCCGGGATGGCCGAGCTCGAGCCCGAGGGTGGGACGGAAGCCGAGCTGGCGGAGCTTCGCGAGGAAGCCGTAGCGCTCGAGCGCGAGCTCGATCCCCTGGCGGGTGTAGAAGCCGAGGAAGCGGCTCTCCTGCTGGTGGGCGCCGAGAGCTCCGGCCACATCCTCGAACGAGAGGCTCCACTCCTCGTCCTCCGGTGCGCCGAGCTCGCCGCGGGAGAGCGAGCGGGCGAGCCGGCGAAAGCGGTCGAGGGTCATCGCCTCGGTGGTCGGCGGCTCGAAGCGCCTGCCGCCGGAGAGCACCCAGGCGAGGAAGCGGGCGGTGTAGCGCCAGGCGCCGTCGCCGTAGCCGCCGGCGAGGAGCACCAGCAGCGGCAGGCGGCGCCGCTGCCGGCGGACGAGCTCGAAGACCCGCCGGTCGCGCGCGAAGATCCCCTCCGCAGTGAGTTTCCAGTTGCCCAGCCGGTCGTCGGATGCCGGGTCGCAGCCGGCGAGGTAGATGACGAAGCCCGGCCGCACGGCCTCCAGCACCGGCGGCAGGGCGCGCTCGAGCGCAGCGAGGTAGCCGGCGTCGTCGACCTCGCCCGCGAGCGTCACGCCGGTCGCGGCCACCGCCTCCTCGTGGCCCCAGGAGCCGTTGTGGATCGAGAAGGTGTGGACGGTCGGGTCGTGGGCGAAGATCGCGCGCGTCCCGTCGCCGTCGTGCAGGTCGAGATCCACGACCAGGACCCGCCCGGTGAAGCCACGCCGGCGCAGCCGCCGCACCGCCAGGGCGACGTCGTTGAAGATGCAGAAGCCCTGGCCGCGGTCGAGCAGGGCGTGGTGGAGGCCGCCGCCGAGATTGCAGACCACCCGCCGGGTGGCGAGCGCGCGCGCCGCGCCGCGCGCGCCGGCCGCGGCCAGGGTGGGCTGCGCCTCGATCACCTGGTCGGTCTCGGCGTCGT
>JAHDVN010000474.1 GCA_023384635.1 Thermoanaerobaculia bacterium | reverse complement strand
TCCTGGTCGACGAGGCCCGCCGCCGCGGCGCGCGCAAGCGCGGCGGCGGGATCGCTCCCGTCCCGCTCGACCGCGTCGAGCTCGGGGTCGACGAGCAGATCGAGACCGTCCTCGCCATCGACCACGCCCTGACCAGCCTCGATCGTTTCGACGCCCGGCTCGGCCGCGTCTTCGAGTGCCGCTTCTTCGGCGGCCTGACCGAGGAGGAGACGGCCGGGGCCCTCGACCTGCCGCTCCGCACCGTGCAGCGCGACTGGATGAAGAGCAAGGCGTGGCTGCGCCGGGAGCTGGGACCCGCCTGATCCGCCCCGATGCGGGCGGCAGAGCGGCTCACGGTGACTCGACCGCCGACCAGCGCAGCGGCGAGCCCACCTCGAAGTCGTCACAGAAGAGCGGCCAGCAGAGGTCGAGCAGCCCGCCCAGGATGCCATCGTCGGTGGGCTCGGCGGGCGTGCTCCCACTGTGCCACGCCACTGCTGCCAGGTACCTGCCCGTGCCGACGGCGGGGTTGTGCTGCGACCCCGCCTCGTGGGTGTTGAGCTGCTCCTGCCCTCCCCCGAACTGCCCGGGACCCGTCACGAGCCGCGCCTGCACGCTCTGGAAATCCGAGTCGGAGCCGAGCCCGGTGAAGCTCTCCCAGACGACGAGGAAGCCCAGGCGTCCGAAGCTCGTGACCTGCGGCTCGTCGGGGTCGGTGTCGAGCGGGTCGCTCACCGCGAACTCGGCGCCGAGGGGGGTCAGCGACGAGTCGAAGAGCCGCCCCAGGATCGTGGTGCCGCCCTCCTCCCAGACCACGGCGACCCTGCCGTCGGAAGCGGTCGCGATGTCGGCGTCGAAACCGCTGGTCGAGAGGTTGACGTCGATCTGGCCCGTGACCGGCGCGCCGTTGTCGGCGAAGCGCCGGATCGCAACCCCCGGGACCGTCCACGCCACCACGAAGCCGCCGTCGGCGAGCGCCGCCACCGCGCTGTGGTGCTGCGCGTTCGCCTCCTCGACGTTGACCTGGAACGGGCTGCCAGTGGGCACGCCGGAGGCCGAGAGGAGACGCGCGAGGATCTTGGTGTTCGGGTCGGTGCCACCGTTGGCGCTGCGCCAGACGACAACGTAGCCGCCGCCCGTGAGCGCCGCGACGTCGACCTGAAGATCGCCGCCGGAGATCGCGGCATTCAGCGTGTTGACCCACTCCTCGGCACCCGTGGGGTTGCCGTCGGCGTCGAAGCGGCGGCTGCGGACCCAGTGGCCGAGCGGATCGGCGGGGTTGGGGCCCGGTTCCACGCTGCGCCAGGCGACCAGGAACGAGCCGTCACCAGCCACCGCGATGCGGGGCTGGCGCTGGTCTTCGTCCGTGTAGGTGTTGACGATCACGGGGTCGCCCAGGGGAACGCCCAGGACCGAGTACCGCCGCAGGTAGATGTCGTTGCGGGTCGAAGCGGTGAACGCCTCCCAGGCGAAGAGGGCGCGGCCGAACGGATCGACCGCCGCGGCGGGAAACTGCCGGTCGACGCCGGGCTGCACGGGATCCGGCCCGTCGATCCAGAGCTCGTCGCCGGAGACGACGGCCGGGTTGAGCAGGAGCGCCGCGAGCAGGGCGGCGGAGAGCGCCGCGCCGCGAAGGCGGGATGCTTGCGGACGGGTCAGCGTGGCGATGGCCTGGCTCATTCGTGATCCTCCCTGTCCGAGATCCGGCCGGCGCCCCTTGCGCCGGCCGCACTCTCGTCTCGGTCCGGATCTGATTCGGGAAACGAAGGCGGAACCCGCCACCGGGGCCGCCTCGAGGCAGGAGCGGGGCCCTCGCGGCCTCAGCCCGCCGGACCGGCGAGGCTCTCGGCCCGCGCGGCGAGAGCGAGGAGGCCGCGCTCGCGGGCGGCGGCGGCGAGCGCCGGGAGCTCCCCGCGCCCCTCGGCGCCGCGGAGCGCCGCCGCCTCGACCTCGGCCTCGAGCGCGAGGCCGAGCATGCCGAGACCCCGCGCCTCGCGGGCGAGCTTCTGCCAGAGGGCACGGGCCGCGGCGCGGTCTCCCGCTGCCGCCGCCCGGCGCGCCGCGGCGCGATCGACCGCCTGCCGCGGGCGGAGCTCGTCGCTCGCCGCGAGCTGCCGGCGCGCCTCGGCGAGGGCGCGCTCGGCCTCCTCCCGCTCGCCGGCGGCGAGCAGCGCCTCGGCCAGGGTGGCCCCGGCGAGCGCCGCGTCGCCGGCGAACTCTCCCCCCTCCAGCCGCGTCACCGCCGAGCGGGCGGGCGCCACCGCCTCGCCGGCCGCGCCGCGGGCGAGCGCGAGCCGGGCGAGGTCGATCTCGACCCCCGCCACTGAGGCAACCTCCTGCTCGGCCTCGAGCAGCACCAGGGCGCGCTCGCACTCCCCC
>JAHDVN010000027.1:6834-19945 GCA_023384635.1 Thermoanaerobaculia bacterium | reverse complement strand
TGGCTGCTCGCCGCCGCCTACGGCGCGGGGCTGCTCGCGGCGCCCGGCTCGCTCGCGCTCGTCCCGCGCTGGCTCTACACGCTCGCCGCCGCGGCCGGCTGGCTCTGCGGCAACGCCTGGGTGGCGCGCGCGCGCGGCGCGCCGCCCCCGTTGCGCCGCCTCCTCCTCGTCCCCTGGCTGCTCGCCCCGCCGGGCGTTTTCTTCCTGCTCTGGGCCCTCGTCCCCCCCGCCTGGCAGGCCGAGCTCCCCATCGCCCCCCTCCTCGCCGCCGGCGCCTTCGCCGTCCTCTTCCTCGTGCCGGTGACCCTCAAGGGCGTCTTCGGCGCCACCCCGTAGCGGCCCGCCACACCCGGCCAGCGACCGGACAGGGGCAGCCCCCCCTCGGTCGTCCTGAGCGAACGCGAAGGATCTGGGTGGGGGGTGGAGGCGGTGGCCGTGGACGCAGTGGTCGTGTGATCCCAACCCCTGTAGGGGCGCGTCGCGACGCGCCCCTACGGTCGACTCGGCAGGACTGGGTGAGGAGGGCACCTTGCGACGCGATCGGCCGCTGATCGCGGCTCAGCGGCGCGAGCTGTCGGTCGGGTCGAGTGTGCCGGGTGCCGCGGTCAAGCCCGCCTGTTGGCGCGCCTCGCCGAGACGCCGCGCCACCTCCGCGGCCTCCTCGAGCCAAGCGAGCCGCTCGGCCATAGTCAACCGTGCCCCGGCGCGCAGCGTCGCCTCGGCCGCGCCCGCCCAGGAGGCGGACTGCCAGCTCGAGTCGTCAGTGGATGCCAAGCCGCTTCATCTTGATCGCCAAGCCGTTGCGCGTGACGCCAAGTCGCTGGGCGGTGGCGGACTTGTTGTGGCGGGCGGCGTCGCGCGCCTCGACGTTGAGGCGGCGCTCGCGCACGTCGAGCTCGTCCTGGAGGGTGCGGGGGATGGCCGGGGGTGGGAGCGGAACGGTTTCGGCCACGACAATCTCCGGTTGCGGCTCCGGTTCGGGCGCGGGTGCGGGCTCGGGAGGAGCGGCCGGTGCGGGGACGCTGCGCTGCTCGAGCGCCCAGCGCACGGGGCCGAAGTGCTCGCTCGCCAGGGCGTCGCCGTCGGGGCAGAGGAGCACCGCGCGCTCGACCACGCTCTTGAGCTCGCGCACGTTGCCGGGCCAGTCGTAGGCCATGAGCAGGTCGAGCGCCTTGCGCGAGACGCCCGTGACCTGCCTGCCGTAGGCGCGCGCGGCGCGGTCGGCGAAGGCGAGCAGCAGCGGCGGGATGTCCTCGGGCCGCTCTCTGAGCGGTGGCAGGTGGAACTGCAGCCCCCGCAGGCGATAGAAGAGGTCGGCGCGGAAGCGGCCCTGCTGCACGAGCAGCGGCAGGTTCTTGTTCGAGGCCGAGATCACGCGCACCTTCACCTTGCGCGGGCGGTGGCTGCCGACCGGCAGCACCTCGCGCTCCTGCAGCGCGCGCAGCAGCTTCGCCTGCAGCGGGTCGGGCATGTCGCCGATCTCGTCGAGGAAGAGGCTCCCGCCCTCGGCCTTGACGAACAGACCCGGGCGCGGGTCGACACCGGTGGCCACGCGCGCCTCGACGCCGAAGAGCTCCGCCTCGAGCAGGTCGGCGGGGATCGCGGCGCAGTGGATGGCCACGAACGGACCCGTCGAGCTGGGACCGGAGAGGTGGACGATCTTCGCGAAGAGCTCCTTGCCGGTGCCGGTGTCGCCGAGCAGCACGATGTCGAGCGGGCTCTTGACGGTGGCGCGCAGATGGGCGAGCAGGCCCTGCATGGCCGCCGAGCTGCCGGCCACGAACTCGGGCGGCAGCACGAGGTCCTGCGGGCCGGGCGGGGTGGCGCGGCGCGGGGAGGCGCGGCGGGTGGCGAGCTGGGCCATCTTCTCGACCAGGTAATCGAAGAAGTCGCACTGCCAGGCGTGCGGCCTCTCGGCTTCGGACTGCAAGAGCGCTGCCACGTACTCCTGGCCCTTGGCGCCGGGGAGCCTCTGGGCCAGGAGGCGGCGGCCGTCGGCGAGGCGGATCCCGTCGTGGGGGCAGTCCTGGGCCTCGGGGCAGCGCCGCGCGAGCTCGTCGAGGAGCTCCTCGCCGGGCACCTTCCCGATGGTGCGCACGATCGCCGGCCCGGATGGCTCCAGGCGCACGACGAAGAGGGAACTGGCTCCCAGCGCCTGGGCGGCCGCCTCGAGCGCCTCGCGGCCGGACGCGCTGCGCAGGTCGGCGCCCTCGCGCTCGATGCGGCGGATGAGCCGCACCACCGAGCCCTCCGGTGTCGCCTCGCTCTCGGCCCCGAGCTGCGAGGTCGCGTCGGTGTCGCGCGGCGGCACGGTCACGCGGATGCCGTCGAGCCGCAGCGCGATCTCCGCCTCGGAGCTGTCGATCTCCTCGAGCCGCAGCCAGGCCCGCCCGATCTGGATCGCCTCGCCCGGGCGCAGCAGCACCTCGGGCAGGCGCTGGCCCGCCCGCACGAGGCCGTTCTTCGAGCCGAGGTCCGTGACGAGCAGGCCGCCGTCCCGCTTCTCGAGCCGGACGTGGTGGCGGGAGACGCCGGGCAGCGGCAGGCAGAGGTCGTTGTCCGGGCTCGCGCCGAGGGTGGCCGTGGCGGTCGGCAAGGGCAGGTGGATCACGCGGGCTTCGTGGCGGACCGCGAGTCGGAACACGGGCAGGCTCCCCCTTCCTCTCCTGAGTTGCGCTCTCGATCGGATGATACGCGATCCCGGCGCCGCCGAACGCCGTGCGGACGGGCTCTTCTAAGAGCCCGCGCGGCCTTCCAGCGCCGCGAGCCGCCGCGCGAGGAGCGGGCGGTGCACCCGGACGACGAGATCGCGCTCACCGTCCACGGTAGCCCGGGCGATGGCTTCGCGGGCCAGGGCGAGGGCTTCCGCGCGCTCCCCGAGCCGCGAGCGGAGCTCCGACTCGAGCGAGAGCAGGAGCGACTCGGTTCCCGAGGCCCCGGCGCGCAGCGCCGGCAGCGTGGCCAGGAGCACCGCCGGAGGCTCGCCGGCCGCGAGGCGGAACTCCAGCTCCCAGTAGAGGAAGTGCGGCATCGAGCGATGCTGGGCCTCGATCTCGGTGATCTGCGGCCCGCGCCCGCGCCACCAGCGGAGGAAACCGCGATAGATGGGGACGGTCTTCTCGAGGTCGAGCTGTCCGCGGGCGATGCGGGCGAGCTCGAGCTCGGCGCTCTCGGGCTCGCCGAGCTCGACGAGGGAGAAGAGGAGCCCCTCGAGGATCTCGTAGCGGTTCCGGCTGCGCCCGACCTCGCCGCCGGCGCCGAAGGCGCGGCGGAACCAGACGCTGGCGCGGCGCGCGTCGCCGGCGAGCAGGTACGCGCGGCCCGCCTCGAACGCCACCTCGACCTCGCCGCTCTCCGCGAGGAGGGCCTCGAAGCGCTGCTCGCTCGGCTCCGGGCGCCCGGAGCGGGCAAGGCAGCGCGCCTCGATCCGCCGTGCCCAGAGGGCCAGGCGGGGGTCGCCGGCGGTCTCCGCGGCGGCGACCCCCCGGCCCCCCAGGGCGGCTCCTTCGCCGGGGAATCCCGCCGCCATCAGGCGCTCGGCCTCCCGCACCGCCTGCCAGGCTTCGCGGCGGGCGGCCTCGCGCTCGGCGGGGGTGAGAAGAACGGCGGGGGCGGGGCCCGCGGGGAAGCCGTCGAAGTCGAGCTCCAGCCGTTCCCCGGTTCCGAGGCGCAGCGCGATCCGCCGGCTCGCGGGGTCGACGGCGACCCTCTCCGGGTCGTCGAACGCGAACGACCCGGGCGGTCCCAGCGCGTACCAGAGCAGCGCGTTGTGCTCGTCGGTGTTGGCGCGCGAAGCCCGGTCCGGCGTTTCGCCCGGCGGCAGCGCCGGGTCTTCCGCCTGGCTGTCCGCGACCCAGGGCTCGATGCGAAGCGCTGCCAACCCGGTCTGCCAGCCGAGCCGGTTGGCGAACCCGGCGAGGAGCACCTCCGCGCGGCCGTCCCCGTCGAGGTCGGCGGCCGCGGCCGGCAGATGGTGCCCCGAGGCGAGGAACAGGAGCCGGGAGCGCCGCCGGCGGGGCTCGTAGAGGACGGTGTAGGAGGGGTAGAACGGGTGGTGGAGAAAGGTGACGAGGACTTCGTCCGTCCCGTCGCCGTCGAGGTCGCGCGCCCAGAGCGAGGCGCCGTAGCTGTCGGCGAGCTCGGGGGGAAAGCCGAAGGTGGCGGCGCTCGGGAAGACCTCCGTCTCCCGCACCGCCCCCGTGCGGGGATCGAGCAGCGAGAGGGTGCGGCTCGCGGGGTAGGAGTGGTCGGCGGCGGCGGCGAGCACGGCGGCGATGCGGAGGGTGCCGCCCGGCGCGGTGCGAACCGGGAGGAAGTTGCGGGTGGCGAGCGGGCCAGCGCGCTCCCAGAGGGTGCGCCCGCGCTGGTCGACGGCGCGGACGGAGGCCGGCCCGTCGAGGAGCATGCGGTCGAAGCGGGGGCGGCGCGCGATGGCGACACCGGCGGTGGCCAGGACGAGGAGGAGCAGCGCGGCCGCGGCGAGGCTCCAGCTCCGCCGGAGCCGATGGCCCTGCGGCCGCAGAGGTGCGCGCTCCCGTTCGAGGTCGGCGAGTGCATCCCCGGCGCTCGCGTAGCGGTCGACGCGCGCGCGCGCGGGCAGCTTCTCCCACCACGCGGCGAGCCAGGCGGGGACCTCGGGGCGCAGCTCGGAGAGATCCGGAACGGGGTCCTTGAGGCGCGCGAGCAGCGTGCCGAGGGTGGAGCGCCCCTCGTGCAGCGGGCGTCCGGTGAGCAGCTCGAAGAGCACCACGCCGAGCGAGTAGAGATCGCTGCGGCCGTCGAGCTCGTCGCCCAGCGCCTGCTCGGGGGAGAGATAGTCGAGGGTGCCGACCAGCGCCGCTGTGGTCGTGATCCGGGGATCGTCGGCGGTGAAGCGGCGCGCCAGGCCGAAGTCGGCGAGCTTCACGGTGCCGTCGGCGGCGAGGAGCAGGTTCGACGGTTTGACGTCGCGGTGCACGAGCCCGGCGGCGTGGAGCGCGGCGAGGCCCGAGAGCGCCTCGCGGGCGATCCGGATCACCTCCCCGACCGCGAGCGGCTCGCCCGCTGCGTGCGCCGTGAGTGGCGCGCCGTCGACGAGCTCCATGGCGAGCCAGGCGAGGTCGCCGTCGCTGCCGCTGTCGTGGACCTTGACGAGGTGCGGGTGGGAGAGCTCGCCAGCGACCGCCGCCTCGCGCTCGAAGCGCGTGCGGGCGGCGCGCCCGAGCCGGTCGGTGCGCAGCAGCTTGAGGGCGACGGGACGGCCGCGCAGCTCGTCGAGCGCCTCGTAGACGACGGCGAAGCCACCCCGCCCGAGCTCGCGGCGGATCAGGTACCGGTGCGCGATGCGCGTGCCCGCGGCCAGCGGCGCGGGCAGTGGCGGGGGCTCCGCCTCGGGGGCGACGGTTTCCGTCTCGGTGCGGCGTCTCATCGGGTCAGGCGCCCTCCATCTTACTGGAGCGGTCCGCTCGGGAACCTGACGGATGTCACTGTCAGATCCTGTCGCCGCCCGCGGCGGGGTCGAGCGGTATCCTCGGGCCATGCCCTTCCGCCCGCTCGTCGACTACCCGCGCCGGCCCCACCTGGAGCTCTTCCGGCGCAACCCCAACCCGTTCTACTCGCTCACCTTCGAGCTCGACGCGACGGAGCTGCGCGCGCGGGCCCGCGAGACCGGCGCCTCGACCTACGCCGCGCTGGTGTGGGCCTACCACCGGGCGCTCTCGGGCATCGAGGCGTTTCGCACCCGGCTGCACGGCGAGGAGGTGGTGCTCTACGACGCCCTGCGGGTCGGCATGACCGTGCCGGCCCCGGCGCGCACCTTCAGCTTCGCCACCCTCGACTGGGACCCCGACCCGGAGAGGTTCCTCGCCGCCGCGGCGGAGGCGATGGCCGCGGCCTCGGCGCGCGTCGACCTGACGGGCGGAGCGGCGCCCGATTTCGCCTACTACACCGCCCTGCCGCTCGTTCCGTTCACGGGCTTCACGCACGTGCGGCTCGCGGATCCGACCGCCGGGCAGCCCGAGGCCGCCTTCGGGCGCTTCCGCGAGGAGGGAGGGCGCAGCCGGGTTCCGATCGGCGTGCTGGTCAACCACCTCTACGTCGACGGGGCCGATCTCGGCGAGCTCTTCGAAGCGGCGCGGGAGAGCTTCGCGATGGCCTTCTGAACGGCGGATCCCGCCGCCGTCACGACAGGCGGGTCGTGGCCAGCCAGTCGCCGAGGGCGGAATTGAACGCCACGGGCTCCTCGTGGGCCACCAGGTGTCCCGCGCCGGGAATCGTGACCAGCTTGGCGTGGGGGATCGCCGCCGCCATCCGCTCGGACTCCGCGGGCGGGATCAGCGTGTCGGCGTCGCCGGTGACGACCAGGGTGGGAACCTGGATCGCCGCGAGCGAGGGGGTGGCGTCGGGGCGCGCCGCCATGGCGCGGAGCGCGGCGGCGACCCCTTCGGGGGCGGAGGGCGCCATGAGGGCGAGGACGTCGGCACGCAGCGCGGGGTCCTCGCGCCCGGGGGCGAGCATCTTCGGCACCATCCCCTCGGCGAGCTCGAGCGCACCCTCCCGCAGCACCTTCGCGGCGGTCGTGCGGCGCCCCTCCGCGGCCTCCGGGCTGTCGGCGCCGGAGCGGGTCGCGACGAGCACCAGCCCGCGGAGCAGCTCCGGATGGGAGCGGGCGAAGGCGAGAGCCACGTAGCCGCCCATCGAGTGGCCGACCAGAACCGCGGGACCGGTGGCGAGGTGGCGCAGGAGCTCGACGAGGTCGGCCGCGTAGGTGCCGATCCCCGGCTCACCCGGCCCGAGCGCGCTCTCGCCGAGGCCCCGGAGGTCGGGCGCGAGCACCCGGTAGCCCGGCGAGAACGCCGCGACCTGGTGCGCCCAGGCGCGGCGGCAGAGCGGGAAGCCGTGCACGAAGAGGAGCGGGAGCCCCTCGCCCCGGTCGGTGTAGGCGATCTCGATTCCGTCTGGGCGGGCGCGCATCTCGGCCTCCTCTCCGGGGCCCGCCGGGGCTCTCCCGGCGAGCGGGCCTCCGCGCCACCTGCGGCGGCGCGGAGGCCGTGTCGGGCCATTCTCTCAGAGCCCGTGCGGCTCGCCCTCAGGGGCAGGTCGCGAAGGCGTCCGTGTCGGTGATCGCCGGCGGGTTCGTGCCCGGGTAGCTGAAGTAGATCCGCTGCGCGCCGCGCACCACGTCGGTCACCTCGAGGCGGTAGAAGAGCTCGGTCGATCCGGAGACGAAAACCCAGAAGCGGTTGTTGTAGCCACAGCCGTTCGCCATCTTGGCGAGCAGCTCCCAGTTCGAGGCGTCGAAGAAGTAGAAGAGGCCCGAGGCGGCGGTGCCGACGCCGGGGACGCGCAGGGCATCGGAGACGACGCCGGCGAGATTGCGCCACTCGACGGAGATCGCGAAGCGGCCGCCGAGGCAGAGCGAGGTCGCCGTGGAAGTGCAGCCCGGGGCCACGGGGAAGGTCAGGAAGCCGGTGCCCGCGCCGCCGGTCACGCCGTTGTGCCCGCCCACCGGGTCGTTCAGCCCCTCCATGGTCCAGAGCGCCACCAGCCCCGGGGCGGGACCCGTGAAGTGGTCGTTCAGCGCGGCGCGCAGCTGCGTCTGGGTGCGCGCCACGCTCCAGAGCCGCACCTCGTCGATCGCCCCCGCCGGGGTGAACTGCCAGGAGACGTCGCTCCCGATCCGCACCGGCGAGGGGCTCGTGGTCAGCGGCCCCGCCTCGGCCCACTCGCCGGCGAGCTCGCCGTTGATGTAGTGCCGGCGGTGCGCGCCGTCGAAGGTGACGGCGATGTGCGTCCACTGGCCGCGCGGCAGCAGGCCGGCCTGGCGCATCGAGGCCCCGCCCTTGAGATAGGAGCGCAGCGTCGGCTGCCCGCTGCTGTTGCACTGGCCGATCCACCAGGCGGAGAGGAAGTTCTTGCCGGCGATCGAGCGGCAGTCCTCGCCGGCCGCGTTGTTGCTCACCGCCACCCAGGCCTCGATGGTGAAGGCGCCGGTGGGATTCAGGGCCGGGTGATGGGGAACCTCGAAGTAGCCGTGGGTGGGGTTGCCGGCAAAGACGATCCAGGTGCCGAACGGTTGGGCCGTGGCGGGCGCGGCGCTCGAGAGGGCGAGAGCCAGGGTTGCCGAGAGCAGGAGCAGAGCTCGGCCGAGCGGGTGACGCATCGCGTACCTCCTTCTTGGGTAGTCCGGAAGGGAGACTAGCGCAGCCCGGCGCGCCGCGCCAGCATCGCGTCGCCGTAGGAGTAGAAGCGGTAGCCGGCGGCGATCGCCTCCCGGTAGGCGGCGAGGACCCGCTCGCGGCCGGCGAAGGCGGCGACCAGCAGCAGCAGCGTCGAGCGCGGGAGGTGGAAGTTGGTCAGCAGCAGGTCGACGGCACGGAACGCGAAACCCGGCGTGATGAAGAGCGAGGTGCGGCCGGCGCCGGGGACGACCTCGCCGCCGTGCGCGGCGGCGACGCTCTCCAGGGTGCGGACGACGGTGGTGCCCACCGCCACGACGCGGCCGCCGCGGGCGCGCGCTGCGGCGATCGCCGCCGCGGCCGCCTCCGGGACCTCGTAGCGCTCTTCCTCCATCGCGTGCTCGTGGACGAGCTCGGCGGTGACCGGCTTGAAGGTGCCGATGCCGACGTGGAGGGTGACGGTGGCGAGGGCGATTCCGGCCCCGGCCAGCCCGGCGACGAGCTCGGGAGAGAAGTGGAGGCCGGCGGTGGGCGCGGCGATCGCGCCGGGGCGGGCGGCGAAGAGGGTCTGGTAGCTCACCCGATCGGCGGCGCGGTCGGGCCGCTTGATGTACGGCGGCAGCGGCACGTGGCCGATCGCCTCGAGGAACGGCTCGACCGGGGCCGAGAACTCCACCCGCCGGCGCCCGTCGCCGCCCGGCCCCGGCGACCCCGGGGCCTCCGGGGAGAGCACGACCGCCTCGAGGCCGCCGTCGAACGCGAGCCGCATGCCGGGACGCGCCCGCTTGCCCGGCTTGACGAGACAGTCCCACTCGCGCTCCCCCCGGCGCTCGACCAGGAGCAGCTCGACCGCCCCGCCTCCGGGGCGCCGGCCGAAGAGGCGGGCGGGGATCACGCGGGTGTCGTTGACGACGAGCAGGTCGCCGGGGGCGAGCAGCGAGGGCAGGTCGGCGACGCGCCGGTGGCGCTGCGGGCCCTCGGCGTCCAGCACCAGCAGCCGGCTGGTGCCGCGCGGCGCGGGCTCCTGGGCGATGGCGGCGTCCGGGAGCTCGAAGTCGAAGTCGCGGATCAACACGGCGTGCGACGGCGCGGATCGAGAGCGTCCCGGAGCCCTTCGCCCAGGAGGTTGAAGGCGAGCACGGTGACCACCAGCGCGGCGCCCGGGAGGGCGGCCACCCACCAGGCGGTGCCCAGCGCGTCGCGCCCGTCGGCGATCAGGTTCCCCCAGCTCGCCTGCGGCGGCTGGATGCCGAGGCCGAGGAAGGAGAGGCTCGCCTCGACGAGGATCGTGTCGCCGAGCCGCAGCGCCGCGTCCACGAAGACGGGGGTGAGCGCGTTGGGCAGCAGGTGCCGGAGGTAGACCCGGTAGCCCGGGAGGCCCGAGGCCCGCGCCGCCAGCGCGAACTCGCGCCCCTCCAGGCTCAGCAGCTCCGCCCGCACGAGGCGCGCCACCCCCATCCAGCCGGTCGCCCCGAGAATCGCGATCGCGGTGGGGAGCCCCGGACCGAGGAAGGCCGCGGCGGCGAGCGCGAGGAAGAGGCGCGGGAAGGCGAGTAGCGCGTCGGCCGTCCGCATCACGGCGCCGTCCACCCAGGGCCCGCCGAGGGCCGCTGCCGAGCCGGCGGCCACCCCGAGGGTGAGGGCGACCCCGACCGCCGCGAGGCCGACCGCGAGCGAGACCCGCGCGCCCGCGAGCAGCCGGGCCGCGAGATCCCGCCCGAAGCGGTCGGTGCCGAGCGGGAAGCGCACGGCGCGGGTGGACGGGAGGTCCCCCGCCGAGGCGAGCTCCGCGGGCGAGAGGCGGACGCGCTGGCCGAGGCGGAGGAGCTCGATTCCGCCACCGGGAAGCGCCTCGGACCGTTCACCCACGAGCGTGCGGCCGTCGGCGAGGGTCACGAGGACCCCGCGGCTCCCCGGCGGCAGGTGGCGCGCGGCCACCGGATCGAGCTGCGCGTCCGGGTGGTGCGGCAGGAGCAGGGGGCCGGCGAGCGCGGCGAGGACGAGGAGCGCCGCCAGCCCGGCGCCGGCGGCGAGGAGGCGCCGTCCGCCGCGCTCAGGCACGGCGCACCCGCGGGTCGGCCCAGGCCAGCAGGAGGTCGGCGGCGAGGCTGCCGAGGACGACCATGGTGGCCGAGAGGGCCGTGGTGGCGAGCACCACCGGGTAGTCGCGCGCGGTGAGCGCGTCGAAGGTCACGCGGCCGATCCCCGGCCAGGCGAAGACCACCTCCACGGCGAGGGTGCCGGAGAGGAGGAAGGCGAGGGAGAGGCCGAAGAGTTGCGAGAGCGGGGCGAGCGAGGCGCGCAGCGCGTGGCCGAAGAGGACCCGGCGGCCGCTCAGGCCCCGGGCGCGGGCCGCGAGCACGAACTCCTGCCCCAGCGTCTCCACCAGGCTGCCGCGGACGAAGCGGGCGAGCGCGGCGGCGCTCGGCAGGCCGACCGCGAGCGCCGGCAGCGCCAGGTGCCAGGCGAGGTCGGCGAGGCGCGGGAGGGGCGGGAGCGCCTCGGCGCCGACCGAGGCGAGGTGGCTCGGCGGGAAGAGCGGCCAGTGGAACGAGAAGAGGAGCACCGCCATCAGCCCGAGCCAGAAGGTCGGCAGCGAGTAGAGGACGAGCGAGAGGATGCGCAGCGTCTGGTCGAGCGCGCCGCCCGGCCGGCGCGCCGCCGCGACTCCGAGCGCGAGCCCGAGCGTCCACTCGATCGCCAGCGCCGCGCCGGCGAGCAGCAGGGTCGGGGGGAGCGCTCCGGCCACCACCGCCGCAACGGGCCGGTGGTGTTGGAAGGAGTGTCCCCACTCGCCGCGCGCGGCGGCGGTGAGGAAGAGGCCGTACTGCACGGCGAGCGGCCGGTCGAGCCCCCAGAGCTCGCGCAGGCGCAGGCGCTGCTCGCTCGGGATGCGCGGATCCTCGAGCGCGCCGCCGGGCCCGCCGGGGGCCAGGTGGAGGAGGAAGAAGGTCCCCGTCAGGACGAGCCAGACCAGGGTCAGGCAGGCGGCGAGACGGCGCAGCAGGAAGCGGCCCATCGCCGGCAGGGGCTCAGGGCGGCGGAGCGAGCCACCACTCCTCCAGGCGGAAGAAGGTGGCGAGCGCGTTCGGCTGGGCGTCCCGCAGCGTCGAGCGCGCAGCGGCGAGCCGGCGCGGCTCCAGAAGCAGCGTGTACGGCTGCTCCTCGTGGAGGATCTCCTGGAGCCGGTCGAAGAGCGGCTTGGCGGCCTCGAGGTCGGCCTGGCGGCGCACGGCGTCGATGAGCCGGTCGACCTCGGGGTTGGCGTAGCCGCCGAAGTTGTAGCCGCCCTCGGCCTCCTCGCTGTGGAAGGCGAAGCGCAGGTCCATCGAGGTGTCGATCCCCCAGCCGGAGAGAATGGCGTCGAACTCGTGGGCGAGCGCCCTCTCGTTGAGCGTGTTGAGATCGAGGGGGCGCGGGCGGACCTCGATACCGACCCGCGCCAGCTGCGCCTGGATCATCACCGCGGCGTCGACGCGCACGCGGTTGCCGGCGTTCGTCACGAGGTCGAAGGCGAACCGGCGGCCCTCCTTCTCGCGCACCCCGTCGCCGTCGCGGTCGACCCAGCCGGCGGCCTCGAGGAGGCGCCCGGCCTCGGCCGGGTCGTACGGCCACGGCTCGAGGCCGCGCTTGAACGCCCAGCTCGTCGAGAGGACCGGGGAGACCGCCGGGCGCGCCTGCCCGTACCAGAGGGCGTCGACGAGCCCCTGCCGGTCGATCCCGAGCGTGAGCGCGCGGCGCACCGCGGGATCGGCGAACAGGGGCCGCCGGGTGTTCCAGGCGACGTAGTCGTACTGGCGGTTCCAGAAGCGGAGCAGCTCGAGCGCCGGGTCGGCCTCGATCTCGGTGGCGCGCGCGGGCGGCACGCCGAGGACGAAGTCGAGCCCGCCGCCCTGCAGCTGGGCGAGCTGGGCGCCCTGGTCGGGGACGACCCGGAACACGACCCGGTCGAGCCGCGGGAGGCCGGGCTCGAAGTAGCGCGGGTTGCGCTCGAGCACGATCTCCTGCGCCGGGCGCCAGGAGGCGAGCCGGAACGGCCCGGAGACCACGAGGTGATCCCGGAACCAGTCGGCGTTCTCGCGCCACGAGGCGAACGGCCTGGCCCCCCAGACGTGCTTCGGGAGGATGCCGCCCTCGTTGGCGTCGAGCAGCTGCGTGGCGTAGACCTCGCGGAAGCGGAAGCGCACGGTGCGGGGGTCGAGCACGTCGACGCTCTCGATCGCGTCCTTGACGTGGGCGTAGCTCCAGGCCACCGCGGGCGAGGTCTGGGCCTCGTAGGTGAAGCGGACGTCCTCGGCGGTGAGCGGCACGCCGTCGCTCCAGGTCAGGCCCTCGCGCAGGCGGAAGACGATCTCCCGGCCGTCCGCGGAGCGCACCCAGCTCTCGGCGAGGCGCGGGGCGAAGCTCGGCGGGCCGGACTCGAAGTCGGGCTGCTCCTCGAGCAGGCGCGGGAAGAGCTGTTCCAGGATCTCGCCGGTGAAGCGGTTGTCGGCGCTGACGAGCTCGTTGACGCCCTGGAGATCGGTCAGGGTAGCGGCGACGAGGGTGCCGCCGGCCGACGCCACCGGCCGCCGGTCCCGCCCGCATCCAGAGAGAGCGAGGGCGACGAGGGCACCGGCGGCGAGGACGGCGAGGCGGAAAGTGCGCGGCATCGGCCTGCCGGCATCGTAGTGAAGCGCACCGGGCGGGTCAACGCGAGCGGAAAAGAAGGCGCCCCGCCGGAGCGGGGCGCGCGGGTGCGGCCGGGCGGGCCGGAGGGGCCTCAGCGGATCTCGATCCGCCGCGGCTTGGCCTCGTCCACCTTGGGAAGCGTGACGGTGAGCAGGCCGTTGTCGAAGCGGGCGTCCACCTGGTCGGCCTTCACGTTGGCCGGCAGGGTGAACGAGCGCAGGAAGCTGCCGTAGGAGCGCTCGATCCGGTGGTAGGTCTCGTCCTTCTGCTCGTTCTCGAACCGC
>JAHDVN010000027.1:0-6824 GCA_023384635.1 Thermoanaerobaculia bacterium | reverse complement strand
CTCGCCGGAGATCGTGAGCACCTGGTTCTCGACCATGATCGAGACGTCCTCCTTCTTCAGGCCGGGCAGCTCGACCACGAGGCTCAGCGTCTCGGGGGTCTCCTTGATGTCGACGCTCGGCAGCCAGCGGCCGCTCGCGACCTCCTCGGAGCTGCGCACCGGGAGCATGTCGCGCAGGAAGTCGTCGAACATCCGGTTCATCCGGTCGCGGAACGGGTCGGCGACGGGGGTCCAGCGGGTGATGGTGGCGGTCATCGCTTCCTCCTCCTTCTCGTTGTCTCCGCCCTCCCCTGCGAGGGCGGGCGGTTTCATGTCAACAGAACGCTCAGATTTCCCGGTTTATTCCGCTCTGTCAGAAAATCTGATGGCAAAGCGCTAAACATCGGATCGGGGTCGCCCGGACTCCGGGTCACCGTTCCCTCCGGCGCCCCCGGGGGCCCTGCTATCCTCCTGGATATGCACGGGATGCCCGCGCCCGGCCTGCCCCGGCGGCTGCTCGCCGTCACCATGGCGCTCGGTGTCTTCCTGCTCCTCGTCCTCGCCCTCTTCGGCTGGCTGATCTTCCGCACCCTCTCCCAGCGGGAGATCGAGCGGGTGCTCCTCGAGACCCGCCAGGAGGCCGAGGGGCTCGCCGGACGGCTGGCCGGGCGGGCCGAAGTGGCGGGCGACCTCTTCACCGCGATGGCGGTGGAGACGGAGACGCAGACCTACATCGATTCGGTCCTGAGCCAGCGCGACCTGGTCGAGACGGTCGAGGTGCGCGACCAGCACGGGGTGCTGGTGCTGCGGGGCCGCACCGAGCTCACGATCCCGGTCCCGGCCGGGCCGTCGGCGGGCCGGGAGGGGGCCGGCCGGCGCCCCGGGGCCCCGCCGTCGATCGAGATGCGGAGCGAGGAGCGGCAGCGGACCTTCGACGTCACGGTGCCGATCGGGGCGATGGGCACGCTGCGGCTCGGCGTGAGCCCCGCGGAGCTGGAGCGGCGGATCGGGGGCCTGCGGCGCGGCCTGGTGCGACAGACCGGCCTGGTCGCGGCCGCCACCCTGGTCTTCGTGGGGCTCGCCTACTGGCTCATCCTGCGTCTCTTCGAGCGGGGCCGCATTCTCGAGGCGCAGGCGGCGCGGGCGCAGCGGCTGGCCGAGCTGGGGAGCGTCGCGGCCGGCCTGGCGCACGAGATCCGCAACCCGCTCAACTCGCTCAACCTGAACTTCCAGCTGCTGGAGGAGGAGCTCTCCGAGCGGGGCGTCGCCCTGCCCCGCGCCCGGCTGCTGGCGCTGACCCGCTCGGAGATCGCCCGCCTCGACCGGCTGGTCGGGGACTTCCTCGCCTACGCCCGGCCGGCCCCGCTGGAGGCGGGGGAGGTCGATCCCGGCGCCCTCCTCGCGGACGTCCGCGAGCTGCTCGCGGCCGAGCTCGCGGCCGAGCAGGTCGAGGTCGCGGTCGAGGTCGTGCCGGGGACGGGGCCGCTGTCTGCGGACCGGGAGAAGCTCCGCCAGCTCCTGCTCAACCTCGTCCGCAACGCGGTCCAGGCGATGGAGGGGGCGCCGCCGCCGCGGCGCCTGCGCCTCTCCGCCTCACAGGTTCCGGGGGAGAGCCGCCTGGAGGTCGAGGACAGCGGCCCGGGCGTGCCCGAGGAGGACCGCGAGCGGATCTTCGAGCTCTTCTACTCGGGCCGGAAGGGGGGCACCGGGCTCGGGCTCGCGATCGCGCGGCGGATCGCCGAGGCCCACGGCGGGCAGATCGAGGTCGGGGCGGGGCGTGCGGGCGGCGCCCGCTTCGCGGTCCGGCTGCCGCGCCCGGGAGCCGGGTCGCCGCGGCGCCGCGGCGCTCACCAGGCGGGCAGCGACGCCTCGTGAGCGCGGAGGGCGTCGCGCAGCGCGCGCGCCTGCTCCGGCCAGCCGACCAGGAGCCCCCGCGGCCCCACCAGCACCTGGAGCGTGCGCGCGGTGGCCAGGAGCTCGCCGTCCAGGCGCCGGCGGATCCGATAGCGGAAGTCGAACACGGCGCGGGGGTCGTCGCCGGTGCGGACCTCGACCGCGAGCCAGTCCCCGAAGCGAGCGGGACGGCGGTACTTCACGGAGAGCTCCACCATCGGTGCCGTGTAGCCCCGTGCGAGCTCGCCGGCGAGGTCGAAGCCGAAGGCCGCGGCGTAGCGCTGCCGCGCGCACTCCAGCCAATCGGCGTAGTGGCCGTGCCAGGCCACGCCATAGGCGTCGACCTCGCGGAAGCGGACCTCGATCTCGAGGAGGTGCGGCGGAGAGGTGGTCTCCGGCCTCACTCTCCGAGGTCCCGGCTCAGGGCGTCGAACTCGTCCTCGGTCGCGAACTGCTCCGGGTCGTCGTTGCCGCAGACCTGACAGAACGCCTCGGTGAGCTGGTCGTCCTCCCACTCGAAGACGTAGCAGGGGGTCTCGCAGTTGAGGCAGATGAGGTAGTCGGGAGCTGCCACGGCGACCTCCTTTCCGGCTCCTCCAGTATGCCCCCCGGCGGGCGCCCCCCTCAAGCGGGGACGGGGTGACGCCGCCGGAAGTCCGCCAGCGCCGCGACGCACGCGCGCCGCCGCTCCCAGTGGGGGAGGTGGGCGGCGCCGGGGACCGGGTAGAGCGTGGCACAGGGCAGGGCGCGGGCCATCGCCTCGCCGGTCGAGAGGGGGAAGATCCCGTCCCGCTCTCCCCAGAGGAGAGCCGCCGGCGCGGCGATCCGGGCCAGCTCCGCGTCGCCGAAGGCGTCCTCCGGCCGGAGCGCGCCGGAGAGCAGGTGCCGCACCGGCGCGGCGCGGTAGAGCCGCTCGATCGCCCCCGGGAGCAGGCGCAGGGCCCACGGCGGGCGGGCGAAGAGAGCGCCCAGGACCCGGTGCGCGTCGGCGCGGCTCGCCACCGTGACGGCGCCCGCCACGCGCTCCCAGTCCTGGTCCCGGTAGCCGCCGGGCGCGACGAGGAAGAGGCGGGCGGCGAGGCCGGGCTCGGCCAGGGCGAGCCGGAGCGCGACCCAGCCCCCGAGGCTGGCGCCGCCGAGGGTGACCGCGCGGCCGGGGAAGAGGCGGTGGGCGAGCCCGGCGACCAGCGGCACGGCGTCGGCGACGGCGAGGGAGGGGGCCGGGCCGTGGCTGCCGCCGGTCTCCGAGAGCTCCGGGACGACGAGGTCGGCCTCGCGTCGCAGCGCGGGCAGGAGCGGCAGGAAGGTCGCCCCGGTCGCGCCGAGGCCGTGGAGCAGAACCCAGGGCTCGCCGCCGGGGCGGCCGAGGCGGTGCACGGCGAGGTCGAAGCCGCCGAGCGCGACCCGCTCCGTCCGGCTCCCGAGCGCGGCGAAGAGCGTGCGGGTGAGGCGGGCGGGCAACTGGCTCATGGCGGCGATTTGACCCTCTCCGTCCGGCGTGGTAGGTTTCTTTGTCCGCGCCCCGCGCGGGTTTCCATCAGGATCCAGGAGTCGACATGTTCGCTGTCATCGAGACCGGAGGCAAGCAGTATCGCGTCGAACCGGGGGAGATCCTCGACGTCGAGCGCCAGATCCCCGAAGAGGGGGGCCGCGTGACGTTCGACCGGGTGCTCCTCATCGCGGGCGACGGCGGCACCCGGCTGGGCAACCCCACGCTCGCCGGCGCCACCGTGAAGGCCCGCCTGGTCGACGAGGTGCGTGGCCCGAAGGTGCGAATCTTCAAGCACAAGCGGCGCAAGCAGTACCGGCGCCGGGCCGGACACCGGCAGGACTACCTGCGGGTCCAGATCGAGGAGATCGCCCTCTAGGCCGGGGCGAGGAGCGAGAGATGGCGCACAAAAAAGGACAGGGCTCCACGCGCAACGGGCGCGACTCCAACGCACAGCGGCTCGGCGTCAAGGCGTTCGGGGGCGAGACGGTCACCGGCGGCTCGATCCTGGTCCGCCAGCGCGGCACCCGCTTCCAGCCGGGCCGCAACGTAGGCATCGGCAAGGACGACACGCTCTTCGCCAAGATCGACGGCCAGGTCCAGTTCCAGGACCGCGGCAGCCGCGGCAAGTTCGTCCACGTCCTCCCCGGCGAGTAGCCTCCGGGCTCCGGGCCGTCCGCGCCCGGGAGCGAGACGTTGATCTTCCTCGACGAAGCGTCCATCCACGTCCGCGGCGGACGGGGCGGCCGGGGCTGCGTCGCCTTCCGGCGGGAGAAGTACGTCCCGCACGGTGGCCCCTCGGGAGGTGACGGCGGCCACGGCGGGTCGGTGGTGATGGTCGCCGACGCGCGCCTGAACACCCTCTACCACCTGCAGTTCCAGTCGATCTACCCGGCCGAGCGCGGCCGCCACGGCGAGGGCTCCCGCCGCTCCGGGCGCTCGGGCGCCGACCTCGAGGTGAAGGTCCCTCCCGGCACGGTGGTCGAGGACGCCGAGAGCGGCGAGCGTCTGGGCGAGCTCCTCGCCGACGCCGAGCGGCTGGTGGTGGCGCGCGGCGGCCGTGGCGGGAAGGGGAACGCCCACTTCGCGACCGCCACGAACCAGGCGCCGCGCTTCGCCCAGCCCGGCGAGGAGGGAGAGGAGCGGCGGCTCCGCCTGGAGCTCAAGCTGCTCGCCGACGTCGGCGTCGTGGGGCTGCCGAACGCCGGCAAGTCGACGCTGATCAGCGTCGTCTCGGCGGCCAAGCCGAAGATCGCCGACTACCCCTTCACCACGCTCGTGCCGCAGCTCGGCGTGGTGGCCCAGGGGCCGCTCTCGAACCCGTTCGTGATCGCCGATCTGCCGGGGCTGATCGCGGGCGCCGCCCAGGGTGCCGGGCTCGGAATCCAGTTCCTCCGCCACGTCGAGCGCTGCCGGGTGCTGGTGCACCTGGTCGACCTCTCGGCCGAGGGGAGCGCGCGCGCCGACCTCGAGACGGTCGAGCGCGAGCTCGCCGCCTTCAACCCCGAGCTGCTCGAGCGGTCGCGGATCGTGGTGGGGAGCAAGCTCGACGCCGGGATCGACGAGCGCCGCGCGGAGCTGGCGGCGGTCGCCGACGGGCGCGGCCTCGCGTATCTCGAGATCAGCTCCGCCACCGGCAACGGCGTGCGGGCGCTGGTCGCGGAGATGGCCAAGAGGCTGGAGCGATGAGGCTCGGACTGATCGGCGGCAGCTTCGATCCGGTCCACGCCGGGCACGTGGCGATGGCGCGCGCGGCGCGCACCGGGCTCGCGCTCGACCGCGTGCTCTTCCTGCCCACCGCACAGCCGCCGCACAAGCCCGACCGGCGGATGGCCTCGGCGCTCGCGCGCTACACGATGGTGGAGCTCGCGCTGCTCGGCGAGGAGGGTCTCTTCGCCTCGCCGATCGAGTGGACGCCGGGCCAGCCGGCCTACACCGCCGACACCGTGGACCGCTTCCGCGCCGAGTTCCCGCAGACCCGGCTCTTCCTGATCATCGGCGCCGACTCGTTCGCCGAGCTCCCCACCTGGGTGCGCTGGCGGGACCTCGTGGGGGCGGTCGACCTGGCGGTGATCCCGCGGCCCGGCTGGAACGAAGCGGAGCTGGCGGCGGGAGCTCCGGAGCCGCTGCGCGACGCGATGGTCGCCGGGCGGGTCCACTTCCTCGCGGCCACGCCGCTGCCCTGGTCGTCGACCGCACTGCGCGGCCAGCTGGCGCGCGGCGAGGCGCCGCCGCCCGGAGCGCTGCCGCCGCTGGTGCTAGACTACGTCCGCAAATACCAGCTCTATCGATGAGCGATCCCACCCAGGAACGGCCGGACACCCGCGAGCGCGTGCGGCTCGCGGTCGGAGCGGCCCTCGACATCCAGGCGGTCGACCTCCGGGTGCGCCACCTGGCGCCGGTGACCGACTTCACCGACTTCTTCGTGATCTGCAGCGCCACCAACGAGCGGCAGGCGCAGGCGATCGCGGACCGGGTCGAGGAGCGCCTGCGGGAGCGCGGCGTGCGGCCCCTGCACGCCGAGGGGCACCAGGCCGGCCAGTGGATCCTGCTCGACTACGGCGACTTCGTCCTCCACGTCTTCCAGGAGGAGCGGCGGCGCTTCTACGCGCTCGAGCGGCTCTGGGGGGACGCGCCGGACGTCACCTCCGAGCTCGCGGCGTGACCGCGGCCGACGGCCCACTCGCCCGGCTGCTCGCCGCCTCCCCCTCTCTCCTCCCCCTCGCTCCGTCGCTCGCCCGCGCCGCCTCCTCCTCGGCGCCGGTGCTCCTCCTCGGCCCGCCGGGGAGCGGCCGCTCGACGCTGGCCCGCGCGCTCCACGCCGCGAGCCCCCGCGCCCGGCGGCCGCTCGTCGAGGTCGACCCCGGGGCGTTCCCGGCCGAGCTCTTCGAGAGCGAGCTGTTCGGCCACCTGGCCGGCGCCTTCACCGGCGCCGTGCGCACCCAGACGGGGCGGGTGGCCGCGGCCGAGGGGGGCACGCTCCTCCTCGACCCGATCGAGAGCCTGCCGCTCGACTCGCAGGCGAAGCTGCTCCGCCTGCTCGCCGAGCGGCGGTACGCGCCCCTCGGCGGCGGAGAGCGGGAGGCCGACGTGCGCTTCCTCGCGGTCGGTCCCGACGACCTCGCGGCGCGGCTCGCCCACGGCGCCTTCCGCGCCGACCTCTTCTACCGCCTCGAGGTGCTGCAGTTCCGGCTGCCGCCGCTCGCCGAGCGGCGGGACGACCTGCCCTCGCTCGCCGCGGCGCTGCTCGGGGATCTCGGCGTGCGGTTCGGCCGCGCGGAGCTTCGCCTCGCTCCGGAGGCGCTCGCCTGGATGCGCGAGCACCCCTGGCCCGGCAACCTGCGCGAGCTGCGCAACGTGCTCGAGCGGGCATCGATCCTCGGCGGCGGCGAAGAGGTCGCGCCCGAGCGGCCCGCCGCCGCGGGCCGGTGTCCCCGCCCGCTCGCCGAGGTCGAGGCCGAGG
>JAHDVN010000473.1 GCA_023384635.1 Thermoanaerobaculia bacterium | reverse complement strand
GGCTCGGCCTGGGGCCCGGCGATCGAGCTCGCCGCGCTGCTCCTGAACCACTCCCTCGGCGCCTTCGAGGCCGGCCTGTTCGACGCCGCCGGCGCCGCGCCGTCGACCTCCTCGGCCGCCCCAGACGCCGCCGCACTGGCGGCGCTCGCGGGGGAGATGGCGGCCGGCGGGGTCGAGCTGCTCCTCGTTGCAGGGGCGAACCCGGTCTACGACGCCCCCGCCCGGCTCGCCTTCGCCGAGGCGCTCGCGCAGGTCCCGTTCGTGGTCTCCCTGGGCGACCGCCTCGACGAGACGAGCCGCCTCGCCGACCTCCTGGCGCCGGCCAGCCATCCGTTCGAGTGCTGGGCCGACGCCGCGCTCCCGCGCGGGCTCGTCGCCGTCCAGCAGCCGGTCGTGCAGCCGCTCTTCGACACCCGCGGCCTGCTCGACCTCCTGGTCGACTGGGGGGCCGCCCTCGGCGACCCGGCGGCGGGCGCCGCGGTGGGCATGGCCGCGGCGGCCGTGGCCCAGGCCCCGGCGCCCGCTGCGGCGGCCCCCGCGCCCAGCCCGAGCCCCGCCTACCACTACCTGCGCGCCGCCTGGGCCGCCCGGCTCGGCCTCGAACCCGCGGCCCCGGCGTTCGACGAGGCCTGGAACGGGATCCTGCGCGACGGCGCCTGGCAGGGCCCGCTCCCCGAGACGGCGCCCCGGCTCCGGAGGGGCTCGAGCTCCAGCTCTACCCCCACCTCGCGCTCGGCGACGGGCGCGCGGCCAACAACGGCTGGCTCCAGGAGCTCCCGGACCCGATCACCCGGATCACCTGGGGCGGCGCCCTCTCGCTCGCCCCCCGCCGTTTCGACGAGATGGGGCTCGCCGCCGGCGACCTCGTGGAGGTCGACACCGGGCACGCCCGGCTCGTCGCACCGGCCTACCGCCACGCCGGGATGCACCCCGACCAGGTCGCGCTGCCGCTCGGCCTCGGCCGGGCAGCCTGCGGCGTGATCGGCGCCGGGGTCGGCCCGAACGCCTTCCCGCTGCGGCTGCTGGCCGACGGGCGCCTGCTCGCCGCCGGGCTGCCGGTCGCGATCCGCAAGGCGGGCGGCAACGAGGCGCTCGCCTTCGCCCAGGGCTCGGACGTGATCGACCGCGACCGCCGCCCGATCGTCCCCGTCACCACGCTCTCCGCCTACGAGCGGAACCCGAAGTCGGGCACCGAGCAGCAGCACGGCGGCCGCTCGGCGTGGCCCGCGCACGAGTACCCCAACGCCCGCTGGGCGATGGCGATCGACCTCTCCAAGTGCAACGGCTGCGGCAAGTGCGTCCTCGCCTGCCAGGCCGAGAACAACGTCCCCGTGGTCGGCCGCCGCGGCATCCTCGACGGCCGCGAGATGTCGTGGATGCGGATCGACCGCTACTACGACGCGCCGCGGAAGGACGGCCGCTGGGGGGCCGAGGTCTGGGACGGGCCGCTCGCCGTGGTCGAGGAGCCGGTGACGCTCTTCGAGCCGATGCTCTGCCAGCACTGTCTGAACGCCCCCTGCGAGACCGTCTGCCCGTTCGTGGCCACCATGCACAGCGAGGACGGCCTCAACCAGCAGATCTACAACCGCTGCGTCGGCACCCGCTACTGCGCCAACAACTGCCCCTTCAAAGTCCGCCGTTTCAACTACTGGGAGTACGGCAAGGCGCAGGAGAGCGCCTTCTTCCGCTGGCTCGAGCCGCGCATCGCGCACCACGCCGACCTCAACGCGCGCGCGCCCATGCAGATGAAGAACAACCCCGAGGTCACGGTGCGCAGCCGCGGGGTGATGGAGAAATGCTCGTTCTGCGTCCAGCGCATCCGGGCCGCCCGCGCCGAGGTGGTCCGCGGCGGCGGGACGGGAGACCGCTTCCCCGACGGCGCGGTCGTCCCCGCCTGCATGGAGGCCTGCCCGACCGGGGCGATCGTGTTCGGCGACCTCAACGATCCCGGCTCGCGGATCGCCGCGCTCGCCGCCCGGCCGCGGGCGATGCGGCTCCTCGAGGCGCTCGGGGTCGAGCCGTCCATCTCCTATCTGACGAAGGTGCGCAATGACAAGGCATGACGCGAGTCCCTACGCCACGGTGATGGACGACAGCCAGCTCACCGGCCGGCCGATCGTCGTCGCCGGCGCCGGCCCCTACGGGGGCGACCTCGAGATCCCGGAGCCGCTCGTCACGGGCGGCAAGAAGTGGGCCGACGTCGACCGCGACATCTGCATGCACGCCGAGCGCTTCCCGACCCGGCGCTGGTGGATCGCCTTCGGCGTCGCCCTGGCGCTGCTCGGCGTCCTCGTCTTCTCGCTGATCTTCCTGCTCTACGCCGGCATGGGCATCGCCGGCGTGAACCAGGCGGTGGGCTGGGGCTCGTTCATCATCAACTTCGTCTT
>JAHDVN010000472.1 GCA_023384635.1 Thermoanaerobaculia bacterium | reverse complement strand
TGGCGGACGAAGTACTCCCCCTCGAAGGTGGCGTCGATGCTCTGCACCCCCGACGGCCCCTGGAAGCGCAACGTGGTGGCGTTGACCGCCTGGTAGTGGCGCAGGCGCCGCGCCTGGTCGTCCTCGGCAGCCTGGAGCCGGCGCAGGATCTCCTCCACGGGGAGCTCCCGCTCGGAGGCCACGGTGACCTCCTCGGCGATCCCCTCGAGCTCGGCGGCGGTGGCCCGCGCGACGCGCAGCAGGACTGCCGGGCCGGGGTCCGGGACGCGGAAGCTCAGGCCGTCGGGGCCCGCGCGCAGCGCCGCGACCGGCAGGACCTCGCCGGTCGCCAGGTCGATCCGCTCCGGGGCGCGCAGCTGCGGATCGGCGAACGCGAGCGCGAGCTCGTCGCGCCCCTCCGGGTTGGCCACGAGGACCCGCAGGCCGAGGTCCTCGCCGCGGACGAACGCCCACCCCGGCGCGCCGCCGGGAGCCGAGCCGGGGTCGGGCGAGAGATCTCCTCGTGCCTCGTTGGCGAGGACGCGGAAGGGGGCGAGCAGCGCCGGGTGGGCGACCGGCGCCCGGAAGAGGACGAGACGGATCCCCCGCGAGGCCCAGCGCGCCGCCTCGAGGAGCGCCGCCGACGGGGAGTCACCGAGCGGAGGCCCGTCGAGGGCGAGGGGGCGGCCGGGGTCGAGCTCGCCGAGCAGCGCGATCGCCGCGTCGAGCGCCGCCCCTGCCGCCGGCGCGAGGGCGACCACCTCGAGGTAGGCGGCGACCTCCTCATCGTAGAGCTCCCGCAGCCACTCCGGGTCGGCGGGGAGCGGCGCCGAGACCACCCAGGCGCCCGGCCGCGCGCCGGTGATCGCGACCGAGGCCCGCTTGAGCAGGAAGGCGTACTCGGCCGCACCGACCTCTGGGACGCCTTCGTCGCCCACCGGCTCGGGGCGCCAGACAACCTGGAAGCGGGCCGGACCGCTCCCTCCCCGGGCGAGCTCGGCGGCGACCGCGAGCTCCCGTTGCAGCTCGGGGAGGTGGTCGAGCAGCGGCGCCGGGGCGCGGAACACGAGTGTCACCCAGGGCGAGAGGCCGGCCGCCCCGACGGCGCGGGCGAGCGCCGGCGAGGCGGCGCCGCCGAGCTCCTCGTCCCAGGCCACCGGCAGCTCCGCCTCGGGCGCCAGCCGGGGTCCACCCTGCCGCGCCTCGAGGAGCGAGAGGGGGCTCTCCACCCGCACGCCGGCACAGGGGAGGCAGGTGAGGTCGGCGGCCTCGAGGGGTGGCGCCGCGCCGGCGAGAAGGGCGGCGGCGAGGAGACCGGCGGCGAGCGCGGGCGCGGCGGAGACGGGGCGGCGGGGCATGGGGAGAGCATAGAGAGCGCCCCGGCGGTTGTCACCTGCGCCCCCGCGCCGCTAACATGCGGCGCGCCATGGAGTTCTCCGGGCGCCTGAGCGCCTTCCCGATCGGCGACATCCTGCAGTGGGCCCACAACGAGCAGCGCACCGGAGCGCTCGTGGTGCGGCGCTCCGGCCGCGAGAAGCGGATCTACTTCCAGGACGGCGAGGTCGTCTCCTGCTACTCGAGCTCGGCGGCCGAGTTCTTCGGCCAGCACCTGCTCGTCCACGGCCTCATCGACGAGATCTCCCTGGTGCGCGCGCTCACCGTCTGCCAGAAGGAGGGCAAACGGCTCGGCGTGGTGCTCGGCGAGATGGGGGTGCTCGGCCCCGGGCCGATGCTCGCGGCGCTGCGCCGGCAGATCCAGGAGTTGGTCTGCGACATTTTCCTCTGGCAGCACGGCGTCTTCTACTTCGAGGCCGACCTGCCGCCGCGCGAGGAGCTGCTGCCGGAGGCGCTCTCGTCCGTCGCCCTGGCGATGGAGGGGGCGCGCTGGCGGGACGAGTACAGCCGGATCCGCCGCGTGTTCGTCCACGACAACGTGGAGGTGGGCCCCGGCCGCGCCTTCCCCGGCGACGGCCTGTCGCCGCTCGAGGACCGCATCGTCCGCTCGATGCGCGACCAAGTCTCGCTCGGCGAGCTCTACGGGCTGGTGCGGGGCTCCTACTTCCGCTTCCTCGCCGCCACGCTCGGCCTCGCAGTGCGGGAGGTGCTGGACGTGAAGGGGGTGGGGGACGACCCGGCCGCTTCGAGCCGCGAGATCCACCTCGCCGATCTGCTCGTCGAGCAGGCGGCGGAGGAGGAGGTCCTCTTCTTCCGCAGCCAGCTCGCCTTCCCCCTCGACCTGCTCGAGGGGTTCCACCCGGTCTGGGTGCGGGAGATGCCGCCGGAGGAGAGCCAGCGGCTCCCGGCCCGGGTGGCGGTGTTCTTCGAGGCGATCGACGGCGAGACGCCGCTGCGCACCCTGCTCGCCGCCGACGCCGCCGAGAAGGCGAAGCGGATGGAGCTGCTCTCCCTGCAG
>JAHDVN010000471.1 GCA_023384635.1 Thermoanaerobaculia bacterium | reverse complement strand
GAGCAGGTGCACGAGCGGCAGCACCAGCACGGCGAGAAAGGCCGCCAGCACGACCGGCACGAGGATCGCCGACGCGGCGCGCAACCCCGCTACCAGCAGCGCCGCGGCGGCCAGCGCGACCAGCGTCCGGAGCGGGTCGCGCGCTGCGCTCTCTGTGGCCATGGACGGGAGCGAGTCTACACCTCCGCGCCCGGCGCTCGCCTCGCCGCGCGCCCGAGGAGCGCGCCGACGTGCCGAGAAATCGGCGATCGCGCGGCTTCCCCTCTTGTGTTCTGCGAAAAAATGACGACAATAAGCACAACACCGTTCCCGCAGCTCGACAACTCCTCGCACCTCCGATGGGTGCGGGGCGAGGGTGCAGGGAGCGGAGGAGAGATCGGTAACCGCCCAATGGTGGGCGGGCCGAAAGGAGAAACGAATGGCGACGAAGAAGAGCCCCAGCAAGAAGGCCGCCAAGAAGCCGGCCAAGAAGGTCGCGAAGAAGGCTGCCAAGAAGCCCGCCAAGAAGGCCGTCAAGAAGCCGGTCAAGAAGGCCGCCAAGAAGCCGGCCAAGAAGGTCGCCAAGAAGAAGGTGGCCAAGAAGCCGGCCAAGAAGGCCGCCAAGAAGCCGGTCAAGAAGGCCGCCAAGACGCCGGCCAAGAAGGTCGCCAAGAAGAAGGTGGCCAAGAAGCCGGTCAAGAAGGCCAAGGTGGTCGCCCCGCCGGTCGCTCCGGTCGAGGGCATGGGCGCGATGAGCTGAGGGTCTTTCTTCCCTCCGCTGGAGGGCGCGTCCCGGTCGCGGCAGCGGTGTCGCACCGGGACGTTGTTTCTGGAGCCGAGGGGAGATTCCCGCCGTGACCGACCGCCGCGAGCTCGCGCTCCTCCTCGCCGCGACCCTGGCCCTCCTGCTCTGGTCGGGGATCCACCCCTTCGACCGCCTGACCTGGCTGCTCGAGGTCGCGCCGGTCCTCCTCGTCCTGCCGCTGCTCGCCGCCACCGCACGACGCTTCCCGCTGACCCGACTCCTCTACTGGCTGGTCTTCCTCCACGCCGCGATCCTCATCGTGGGCGGGCGGTACACCTATGCCCAGGTGCCGCTCGGGTTCTGGGTGAGCGACCTGCTGGAGCTGTCGCGCAACCACTACGACCGCCTCGGACACTTCGCCCAGGGCTTCGTTCCGGCGATCGCGGCGCGGGAGATCCTCCTGCGCCGGAGCCCGCTCGGCCGGGGGGGCTGGCTCTTCTTCCTCACCACCTGCGTCTGCCTGGCGGTGAGCGCCCTCTACGAGCTCGTGGAGTGGTGGGCGGCGCTCGCCGGCGGCGAGGAGGCCGCCGCCTTCCTCGGCACGCAGGGGGACGTCTGGGACACCCAGTGGGACATGTTCCTCGCCCTGCTCGGGGCGCTCTCGGCGCAGCTGCTGTTCGGTCGTCTGCACGACCGGCAGCTCGACCGCCTCGCCGCGGGAGCGGCGGAGGAAGAGGGAGAAGCGCGGCGAGGTGGCCGCCGATGAGGCCGCCGATGAGCCCAGCCGCTCCCGCCGACTCGACGCTGCCGGGCCTCGCGGTCCACTACCTCGGCGAGTACCTCGCCAAGATCGAGGCGGCGATCGCGCCGCTCTCCGACGAACAGCTCTGGTGGCGCCCGGCGGAGTCCGCGAGCGCGATCGGGAACCTCCTCCTGCACCTCACGGGCAACCTCTCGCAGTGGGTGCTCGCGGGCCTGGGCGGCCGGCCCTACGCGCGGCGGCGGGGGGAGGAGTTCGCGGCCCGCGTGGGCGCCCCGAAGGCCGAGCTGCTCGCCGCGCTCGCCGCCACCGTCGCCGCCTGCCGCGAGACCGCCGCCGCGCTGTCGCCCGCCGAGCTCTCCCGCGCGCGGCCGATCCAGGGCTACGAGGTCGACGGCTCGCGGGCGCTCTTCCACGCCGTCGAGCACATGAGCTACCACACCGGCCAGATCGTGCTGCTCGCCAAGGCGCTCGGCGCCGCGCTCGACTTCTACCCCCAGCACCGCGGCGAGTAGCCGCCCGCCCGTTCAGCGGCGCAGCAGGGTCTCCGGATCGACGCCCTGGGCGCGCGCCGCGCGCGCCACGAGGTCGCCGAAGCGGGCCGGGTCGATCTCGACGAAGAGCCCCTCGGCCTCGGCGAACGGCCGCCCGCCGGCGCCGAGCAGGTGGCCGCGCGCCGCGATCTTGCGCCCGTCGGCGCCGGTGACCCACGCCTCGAAGAGGGCGTCGGTCCCCAGCGGCAGCATGCGCCGGAACTCCGTCACCAGCCGCACCGCCCCCGCGATCCGCCCGGTCCTCGCCCCCCTCCCCTCCTCCCCGGCGAAGCCCCTCGGTACCTACTCGCCGGTCTTCGGCCTGCCGCTCGGCGCGGCCGGCGCCGGGCTCGGCGCGCTCGCCGCCGACTGCCTC
>JAHDVN010000470.1 GCA_023384635.1 Thermoanaerobaculia bacterium | reverse complement strand
CGCGCCTCGCCGAGCGCGCGTCGGTCCATGCCGCGGATCATCGCCACCGTCCGCCGGTCCTCGGGGGTGTCGGCGAAGTCGGAGTAGGGCGTCCCCAGCAGCTCGTACGCCTGCCGCAGCTGGTGGATCAGCCAGACCACCTTGCGCCGGTGCCGCACCAGGTAGGAGGGGAAGCGGGTGGCGATCACGAGGTCGACCGGCCGCCCGCCCGCCTCCTGGAGATCCACCAGGCGCCAGGCGAAGGCGCTCTGGAGGAGCGCCTCGCGGCTCCGCCAGCTGAAGGGCAGGGTCACGATCTCGGCCTCGAAGCCGCGGCGGCAGAGCTCGTCGCGGAGCGTCCCGTAGAGGAGCTCCGCCCCTCCGGAGACGAACGGCACCTGCGAGCCGCAGATCGCGATCCGCGGCGTCACGGCGCGGGCCGCTCCCGGTCGAGCCGGTCCTCCAGAGCCGCGAGGCGCCGTTCGAGCCGGGCGATCTCCCCCTCCCGCAGGCGCAGCTCCGCGAGCAGGTCGGCCACCGCACCGCGCGCCGCCAGGTTGAAGGCGGTCTGCTGCTCGACGAGGGGGCGCCCGTACCAGCGCAGCGCGGCGGCCTCCACGACCCGCCGCCAAGCAACGAGGAGCCGTCCGACCAGGGGGCGCGGCGAGACCGGGCGGGGCTCGGCGAGGTGGGCCTTCGCGTCGAGCCGGTCGAGCCGGGCGAGGTCCTCGGGCCCGAAGCCGCCGGCGTGGGCCAGCTCGCCGTGCCGCTGCCGCACCGCCTCCCGCAGCTCGGCCAGGGCGGCGGCCACGCGCTCGGCGTTCGCTCCCGTGACGGCTGGCTCTCCCGTGGTCATGGCGGCCCGGCGGACGGCGGGACTCTACCACCCGCGCCCCGACGGGCCGCGGGCCGCTGTCGTACACTCCCTGGGACCCGCGGCCGGGACCCGTCCCACGCCCGAGCGCTCCGCGCCGCGCCGCCCGCGCGGGCGCGGGGACCGATCCGGACCGGTCCGGACCGATTCGGGAAGGGGCCGGCCGCGACGGAGGAGCCGTGCCGCCGACGATCGGGATCGACGCCCGCAAGCTCGCCGACTTCGGCATCGGCACCTACGTGCGCGGCCTGCTCGAGGGCCTCGCCGGGCTCCCGTCCGACGCCCGGTTCGTGCTCTTCGCCGGGCGCGCGGCGCGCGACGCCGGCCTCCCGGCGCTCGACGAGCGGTTCCGGGTGGTGGCGGCGGATGCCCCGGGCTACTCGCTCCGCGAGCTCGCAGCGCTCGGGGGCGCGCTCCGCGCCCCGGGGCTCGGCCTCGATCTCTTCCACGCCACCCACTACGTGCTCCCGTTCGGCCTCCCCTGTCCGGCGGTGGTCACCGTCCACGATCTGATCCACCTCCGGCGCCCCGAGCAGCTCTCGAGCCGCTTCGCCGGGCTGTACGCGCGCGCGCTGCTCGGCCGTGCGGTGCGGCGGGCGCGGCTCCTGCTCACCGTCTCGCGGGCCACGGCCGACGATCTGGTGGCCTGGCTCGGCGCCGATCCCGGCCGGATCGAGGTGATCCCCAACGGGGTCGATCCGGCGTTCTTCGCCGATCCGGGTCCCGAGCGGGTGCGGGCGCTCCTCGCCCCGCTCGGCCTCGAGCCGCCCTACCTGCTCTTCCTCGGCAACCCGAAGCCGCACAAGAACGTGGCGCGGCTGCTCGCGGCGTTCGCGCGCCTCGACCCGGCGGCAACACCGCCCCTGGTGCTGGCCGGAGCGCGCCCAGCCGAGCGCGCCGCCCTCGAGGCCGAGGTCGGCCGCGCCGGGCTCGCGGGGCGCGTCGTCTGCCTCGGCCACCTGCCGGCCAGTGCTCTTCCGGCCCTCTTCCGCGGTGCCTCGCTCTTCCTCTTCCCCAGCCTGGCCGAGGGGTTCGGCCTCCCGGTGCTCGAGGCGATGGCCGCCGGTATCCCCGTGGTCGCGTCGGAGATCCCGGCGCTCCGCGAGCTGGCGGAGGGCTCGGCCGAGCTGGTCGACCCCCTTTCGGAGGCCGGGATCGCCGAAGGGATCGCACGGCTCCTCGGCGACGCCCGCCGCCGCGCCGAGCTCGCCGCCCGCGGCCCGGAGCGGGCCCGGCAGTTCGACTGGGAGACGACGGCGCGCCGCACCGCGGCGGCCTACGCCGTCGCGCTGGCCGGGGGCAGGACGCGGAGAGAGGCCGCATGAACGCACGCGTCGCGCTCGTCCACGACTGGCTCACCGGCATGCGCGGGGGCGAGAAGGTGCTCGAGCGGATCGCCGCCGAATTCCCCGGCGCGCCGATCCACACCCTCTTCCACTTCCCCGGCACGGTATCCGCAGCCCTCGAAGCGCATCCGATCCGCACCAGTTTCCTCCAGCGAGCCCCCGGGCTCGAGCGGCACTACCGCCACTTCCTGCCGCTCTTC
>JAHDVN010000026.1 GCA_023384635.1 Thermoanaerobaculia bacterium | reverse complement strand
GCCGCTGCCGGTTCCGACCCAGAGATAGCCGCGCGTGTCCTGCAGGAGCGCGGTGACGTGATCGCCGGCGAGGCCGTCAGTCTGGGAGAAACGGCGGAGCGCGAGCTGCTCGCCGCCGGCCTCCCGCCCGCCGAGCACGAGCAGCGACCAGCAGAGCGCCGCGGAAACCGATTCCCGCACTCCGCACCTCCGGTTTCTTCCGGGCATTGTGGCAGATCCCGCGCCGGAGGGCGCATATCCATGCTCTGTCCGCCTAGACGGCCTGGGCCTAGCCTGCGGTCGGGACCAGCAGCGCGCCGAGGTCCCGCCGCCTCGGGGCGAAAGGAGAAACGCCAATGAAACCTCGCCGGTCCAACAATCCAGACCGCTTCTGGCGTCTCCCGATCCGAGCGGCCCTGCTCTTCGCCACTGCGTTCCTGTGCTTCCTGGCTCCCCCGCCTGCGGGGGCCGGGATCGTGGTCGAGGAACACGTGCTGAAGGACGGCCGCCTCCTCCTGCGCCTCGGGGACCGCGTCTTCGTTCCCGACTCGCGGCAGATCCTCCGGGTCCCGGCCAACGGGCGGCTCAGCCTCCGATCCGGAGGGAGCCTCGAGATCCGGGCCGGGAGAGCCCTCGACGCGCCAGGGGTTCGACCCCGCTTCGATCCCCAGCCGGAGCCGCCGGGCTTCGAGCTCATCGGAGTGCTCACCGACGGCCGGACCGCGGCGATCCTGGGCTCCCGGCTGGTCTTGCGTGAGAAGGGCCGGGAAGTGGCCGCGCCGGACGGCAGGTACTCCTTCCGCGCCGGGGCGGTCGCCTCGGTGCGCAGTGGCCAGCTGGAGAGCCTCTCCGACCTCGCGGGATTCCAGGTCGCTCCGAGGGCCCGCTGAGGATCCGCCCTTGCCCACATCACGCACGGCTCGCAGGCACCTGCCGCGATTTCCGGGGCTCTCCGGGGCCTGGGGCAAAGGGCTGCTGGTTCTCCTGCTCGCCCTCGCCTCGCTGAACGCGACCCGTGCATCGCTCGCCGAGACGCCCCCCGCCGATGCCGCCACGGGGATCGTCCGCTTCCTCTTCGAGCCGCCGCCCGGGGCGAGCCCCGCGGAGCTCTGCCGCCTCGTCGAGATCCGGGCCGTGCGGCTCGTCGAGCTCGAGGGCGCCCCGCCCCGAGAGGAGCCGGCGGCGAGGCCCGCTCCGGTGCGCGGCGAGCCCGACGGCTCCGGCAGCACATGGGACCGCAGCTGCCGCTTCACGCTCGGCGGGCTGGAGCCCGGAGCCACCTACCGCATCCGCGCCCGACTGCTGCCGAGCCCGTGGTGGGGGCTGGGCTGGGAGTACCAGGAGGTCTGCCCACGGGAGGGCGGAATCCCAGCCACGGGCAGCCCGGGAACTCACCGATGCGAACCGATCCGACGCTGATCCGGCCGCTCGCCGGACCTGGAGGGACCATGCCCGAGTCGAGCCGCACCACCCGCCGCCCGGCACTCCTCTTCGCGCTCGCCCTGCTCGCGACCTTCGGGACCGCACCTCTGCCCGCGATCATCACGGCCTCGCCGACCTCGGTGACGGTCACCGCGGGGCAGACGTCGGGGACGATCACCCTCGGCATCACGACACCGCCCGTCCCGGTGGTGACTCCCACCACCCTTCTCTTCTCCGGGCTGCCGGCGGGCGTGATCACCCTCCCCGCCCCGTTGACCTTCTCGGCGATCGGCACCTTCTCCTCCGTGCCGTTCCAGTTCGTGACCTCCGGCGGCACCCCCGGCGGGACCTACCCGATTTCGATCTCCTGCAGCCCCGACATCGGCGCCGGGGTTGGGAGCCTCACCCTAATCGTCCAGTCGTCGGGCAGCTTCACCGCCCAGGCTGCGCCCAACCCGCTCGCGCTCTCGGGGGGAGGCTCCGCGACCGTCCAGGTGACGACCTTCCCGACAGGAGGCTTCTCCACCCCGATCACCTACTCGTTCACCGGTTTCCCCGGCGGGATCAGCTGGGGCGCTCCGCAGACGGTCCCGCTCCCCTATCCGCCCGTCGCCTTCCCGTTCGCCGTCGCCGCCGGCACTCTGCCGGGCACCTACACGGGCAGCTTGGTGGCGAGCTGGACGACGATCGGCATCCAGACCCAGACCTTCCCGATGACCGTGATCGTGCAGCCCCCGGGCAGCTTCACCTCTCAGGCCGCACCGAACCCACTCACGCTCTCGTGGGGAGGCTCGGCGAGCGTCCAGGTGACGACCTCTCCGACGGGAGGCTTCTCCACCCCGATCACCTACGCGTTCACGGGCTTCCCCGCCGGCATCAGCTGGGGCGCTCCGCAGACGGTGCCGCTCCCCTTCCCGCCGGTGACCTTCCCGTTCGCCGTCGCCACCGGCACCCCGCCGGGCGCCTACACGGGCAGCCTGGTGGCGAGCTGGACCACGATCGGCACGCAGACCCAGACCTTCCCGATGACGGTGATCGTGCAGCCGCCGGGCCTCGCAGCTGCGTTCAGCCCGCCGTCGCTCGCGCTCTGCGACGGAGGACCGGCCGTCCCGGCGGCGCTCCTTCTCACCCCCGCGGGCGGCTACGCCGGCACCCCCGCGCTCGCCTGGCTCTCGGTGCCGCCGGGGATCGAGGCTTCCCCGCCCTCCCCCGTCACCGCGCCGCTCCCACCCGCGAGCACGGTGCCGGTGAGCCTGCGCGCCATCGGGGCCGCCGCGGGAAGCTACCCGGTCCAGATACGCGTGACCGATCCCTCCGCCGGGATCGACCTCACCGCGACGCTGACGGTGTCCGTCGGGGTAGGGAGCTTCACGCCCAACCTCTCGCCGGCCTCGCTCGCCCTGCGGGCCGGCGGCGCGGCCGGAGCCGTGCAGGCCTCGCTCGCGGCCGACAGTTGCTTCTCCGCCTCTCCGGTGAGCGTCACGGCCACGGGCCTCCCGCCCGGGGTCGCCCTCTCGCCGCCGAGCGCACTGCTCGCAGGCCCCGGCTGGACGCCCGTCTCCTTCTCGCTCCAGGCTTCCGCAGCCACGCCCCCGGGCAGCTACAACGCGACCTTCCGCTTCGATCCCCCCAGCGGTACCTCCAGAACGGCCACGCTCGCCCTGACCATCGGGGCGGCGCCGGACTTCTCCCTCGAGGTCTCCCCCCCGTCGCTGCGGGTCGTCGCCGGAAGCGCCGGCACGATGCTCGTCGGCGTTGCAGGGCGCAACGAGTTCGGCGAGACGGTCGCCGTCACGGCCCCCTCGCTGCCGGGGATCACGTTCACGCCGGCCTCGTTCCCACTCCCCGCGGGCGGGAGCCGGACGGTCGAGGTGCGCGCCGCGCGCGAAGCGCCTGCCGGCACGCTCGCGGGGGCTTTCCAGGCAAGGGCCCCCGGGATCGCCGGCGTCCGCACCGCACCGATCACTCTCACCGTCGCCCCGCGGCCGCCGGTCATCACCAGCCTCACCCCACCCGCCCTCACCGCGGGCACGGCGAACGCGGTGGTGAGGATCACCGGCCTCGATTTCCAGACGGGAGCGACGGTCTCGATCTCGCCCGCCGGTCCAGTGGTCACCCAGACCCGTGTGCTCTCGCCGACGCTGGCCGAGATCGTCGTGACCACCCCGGCCGGGACCGCTCCCGGACCCCACCGCGTCGAGCTGCGCAACCCCGACGGCGGCGCGAGCGAGGAGCCGGCGACCGTCCTCGTCTGCCCGCCCTCGACGCTGGCGGCGCCGCTCGGGGTGACCACGGCGGCGATCGTCTTCCCGCGGCCGTTCACGGCGGTGGCGCCGGACACCCCCGTCTTCCCGCGCGCCGTGCTCGGCACCACGGGGCTCGGGACGATCGTGGGCACCTGGCGCCTGGACGGCGTGCCGTTCGACCAGTTCGTCGTCACGGCGAGCGGCGGTCTGCCGGTCGAGGTGCGCAGCCACCTGCCGCTCCCCTCCTCGTTCGCGGGCGAGCACCGCCTCGAGCTGGTGGTCGAGCAACCGCAGCGGCTGGCGACCGAGCCGGTGCCCGTGATCTACGCCCTCGCGAGCGCGAGCGGCCTCAGGGTGCTGGCACCGGAGGACGAGACGGTCCTCGACGACCCGGAGCCGCTCTTCCGCTGGTCACTCGTCCCCGGCGCCTCCGGCTACGAGGTGGAGGTCGAGACGGAGGGCCGTCCGTGGCCGCTGCGCGTCCGCCTCTCGGAGTCCGAGTGGCGGCCCGATGCCGAGGCGCTCGAGCGGCTCGGCCCGGGGTCGCACCGCTTCCGCGTCTTCGCTGTCTTCCCCGGCGAGGTGCGCGGCGAGCCGACGCCGTGGCGAAGCTTCGTCCTCCCCGGCGAGACCGACGTGGAGGAACCACCGGAGCCACAGGCCGGCCCCGCGGCGATGACCACCGCAACCCCCGTCGCCCCCCGCCTCGCGCTCTTCGTGCCCGGTCCGGCACGATTCTGGGGGCTCGCGAGCACCGGGGAGGGTCCGGGCGCCGGGTCTCCTCCGGCATCAGCCGCGGAGGGTCATCGCGACTGGCAGTTCGTGCTCCTGGGCACGGCGAGCGAGACGGACGAGGAGCAGGAGGCGACCGTCGACGCCGGCCGCGTGCAGCTCACCGCCCAGGCAGACCTGCTCGGGAGAGCCCTCCAGCTCAAGGCCACCGGCGACACGTCGTATCGCAAAGACCTCGACCCCCGGTACGGCACTGCGCCCGAAAGCCGCAGCTGGCAGCTCGAGCTGGCCGCCCTGCAGCCCGGCTTTCGCGAGGAGGTGCGGGCCGGCTACTCGCCGCCGGAGTTCCTCGATCAGAGCGAGTTCCTCGCCGCGGGCTTGGCGCGCGGCGGCGCGCTGGGAAAGGTGGCGACGCCGGCCGGCGCCTTCTCCTATTACGGGACCTTCTTCGACGACGCCCTCGGCGCCGCGGGAGGGTTCGGGCTCACCCAGACGCTCGAAGGAGCGGGCTGGCAGGCCCCGATCGACCCGAACCGCGGCCTCGTCCGCGTCTTCGGGCTGCGCGCCACGGGTGATTCGAGCTTCGGCTTTCCGGCCACCGAGGCGGAGGGGATCGGGCTGCTCGCCCGCTGGGCCCTCGGTCCCTCGCTGACGGTGAGCTTCGAGGGGGCGCGCGGGACGCTCGCGGGCGGCGCGGCCGGGTCCGGGGACGAGACCGAGGGCTTCGGCTTCCGCCTCGGGGCGAGCGGCACCGCCGGCGCCTACCAGTACGCGCTCAACCTGCGCAAGGTGGACGCCGAGCTCGTGAACCCGGCCAACCTGGGCCTCACCGCCGGCGCCGTGCCGGACCGCCTCGGCGGCGACCTCATGGTCGGCCGTGCGATCGGGCGGGCCACCGTCTCGCTCCAGCTGCGGAGCCTCGAAAGCGGCAGCCTGCCCGGCGGCGGCGGCACGGAGGTCGCCGAGCGCGCGGGCAATCTCAGTCTCTTCGCCCCACTCGGGTCGAAGGCGAACGTGAACCTGAACGCCGGCCTCACGACCACGAAGTGCGACGGCGATCCCGGACACGGCCTGCCGGGCAGCGACCGCTCGATGCTCACCCTCGGCGCCACCTTCACCGAGACCCTCGGCGGCTTCTCCCTTTCCCAGGCGCTCAACTGGATGGACCTGGGCGACGACCTCTCCCCCGCCTTCGACCAGGAGGTGACCTCCGGCACGCTCTCGGCCGGCGGCAGCCTCGCCCCCTGGCTGGCGCTCACCGCCATGCTCTCGGGGACCCGCACCGAAGCCGCGTTTCCGGTGGGCACGAGCGACCTCTGGGTCGCCTCCCTCCAGCCCACCCTCACCTGGGCCAAGGCCGCCCTGACCCTCACTCCCCGCGCCTCGTTCAGCCGTTTCGAGAGCGCGCTCGCGGGGCGGAACGACTCGGAGCAGTACCAGCTCCTCCTGCAGTGGTCGCCGGCCTGGATGCGCTCGCTCGCCGCCTTCCAGGTGGCGGCCGACTGGACCCGGAACGTCACCGCCGGCCTGCCCGCCCCCTCCTTCGAGCGCCGGGTCGTCGGCAACCTGACCTTGCGCTGGGGACTCTCGCAGGCCGACTTCGCCGCCCCGCCGCCTCCGCCGCTCCCGGCGCCCACCCCTCCCGGCGTCGCCCAGGCCCTCGCGATCCGGCTCGGGCGGCGAGCCTGATCTCACCCGGACCGGCGAAGAGCCCTCCCCGAAGGGTGGGACGTCGCCGCCGGCCCGGGCGCCAGAATCCTCGAGTGGAGCGCGGCGAGGTCTTGGCCCGCTCTCTCCCCTGGAGGATCCGATGCGCCATGCCCTCGGTCTCACCTGCGGCCTGATCGCCGCCCTCGCTCTCGCCTGCCCGCTCGCCGCATCCCCCGAGAGCTTCCGCCCGACGGCGGCGCTCTTCGAGCTCTCGCCGCTCGATGCGGTGGATCTCTACGTGGCCGCGCCGTTCGACCGCGATGCACTGCGGGTCGAGGACGCGCAGCGGGAGATGGAGGGGCTACCGCCCCGCTTCGCGCTGCCCGAAGAGGTGCGGATCACCCCCGCGGACCGGGGGAGCTGGGAGCCGCTGTCCGACGGCCGCATGGTGTGGCGCCTGCGCGTGGGGGCGCCGGGGGCCGCCTCCCTCAACCTCGGCTTCACCCGCTTCCGGATGCCGCCGGGGGGCCGGCTGCTCGTCTACTCCGCCGATCAGAAGCACGTGGTGCGGCCGTTCACGGCCGAGGACAACGAGGCGCACGGCGAGCTCTGGACCCCGGTCGTCCCCGGCTGGGACCTCGTGGTCGAGGTGACCCTGCCCGAAGCGGAGCGCCCCGGCCTCGAGCTCGAGCTCGGGTCGGTGAACCAGGGCTACCGCGGCTTCGGGCTCGGCGAGGCGCCCGAGTCGGGCTCCTGCAACATGGACGTCGCCTGCCTGACCGGGGACGCCCCCTGGTCGGCCTGGCGCGAGGTCGGGCAGGCGGTCGGCGTGATCTCCACCGGCGGTTCCACCTTCTGCACCGGCTCGCTGCTGAACAACACGGCGCAGGACAAGAAGATGCTCTTCATGACCGCGAACCACTGCGGGATCAACAGCGGCAACGCGTCCTCCCTGGTCGTCTACTGGAACTACGAGAACTCCACCTGCCGGCTGCCGGGCAGCTCGGCGAGCGGCCAAGCCGGCGACGGCCAGCTCACCCAGTTCCACACCGGCTCCATCTTCCGCGCCGCCTATTCCAGCTCGGACTTCACGCTCGTCGAGCTCGACGATCCGCCGGTGCAGGCGTTCGGCCACTACTGGGCGGGCTGGGACCGCACCCCCTATGCCGCGCCCGGCGGCCCCGGCAACGGCGACCACGCCTGCGGCCCCGCCCCCGCCGCCCTCTGCGCCGCGATCCACCACCCGGACACCGACGAGAAGCGGATCACCTTCGTCGAGGTGAACACAACCACCACGAGCTACAACAACCCGGCGATCCCGGGCAACGGGACGCACGTCCACGCCTACTGGGACCCGACTCCGATCTTCCCGCCGAACCCGGCGCAGGCGATCCCGCCACAGGTCACCGAGCCCGGCTCCTCCGGCTCGCCGCTCTACAACGCGGCGCGCCGCTTCCTCGGCCAGCTCCACGGCGGGCCGTCGGCCTGCGGCGCCACCGGCGAGGACCTCTCCGACTACTACGGGCGGCTCTCGATCTCCTGGGACCGCGCCGGCTCGGCGCCGTCGAACCGGGCCAAGGACTGGCTCGACCCGCTCGGCCTCGAACCGCTGACCCTCGACGGCCGCCCCGACTGCACGCCGCCGCCCGCCCCCGCCGGGCTCACCGCGACACCCAACGGCGACAACCGCGTGGACCTCGCCTGGAACCCCTCGGCGGGGGCGACGAGCTACCGGGTCTTCCGCGCCGAGGGGACGTGCGCCGCCGCCGGAGCGTTCCTGCCTCTCGCCAGCGGCGTCGCGGGCACGACCTACACCGACCTCACGGTCTCGGGCGGGACGACCTACGCCTACCGGGTCTCCGCGGTCGACGACCTGCAGCCGTGCGAATCGCCGCAGAGCGCCTGCGACGACGCGGCCGCGACCGGCCTCTGCCTGTTGGCCCCGACCTTCGCCGGCCTCCAGTCGGCCACCAACTCGGGCACGCCGACCTGCGGTCTCGACCTCTCCTGGAGCCCCGGCGCCAGCCGGTGCGGCGGCGGGGTCGTCTACAACGTCTACCGCGGCACCGACCCGGCGTTCGTGCCCGGCCCGGGGAACCTCGTCGCGAGCTGCCTCGCGGCGACCACGTTCCACGACCTCGACCTCTTCCCGGCGACGACCTACCACTACGTCGTCCGCGCCGAGGACGGCAGCGGCAACGGCAGCGGCTCCTGCGCCGCGGGCAACGAGGAGGAGAACCTGGAGCGGCGCAGCGCCGCCCCCACCGGCCCCGACGCCGACCTCTTCCTCGACGACATGGAGGGCGGCACCGCCCTCTGGACCACCGACGGCGGCACCGGCGACTGGGCGCTCGTCACCTCGTCGAGCCACTCGCCTACCCACAGCTGGTTCGTGCCCGACCCGAGCGACTCGGTCGACCGGCGCCTCCGCCTCGCCTCGCCGCTGGCGCTGCCGGCCGCGGCGGGCCTGAAGCTCGAGTTCTGGCACCTCTACGACCTGGAGACCGGCTGGGACGGCGGCGTCCTCGAGTGGTCGCTCGACGGCTCGACCTGGTACGACATCCTCGGCGGCGGCGGCGGCGTGCCGGCCGACGCCGGACGCCTCGTCGCCGGCGGCTACCCGCGCTCGCTGAACAGCAGCTCGTCGAATCCGCTCTCCACCCGACCCGCCTGGACCGGCGACAGCGCCGTCTTCGTGCGCACCGAGGCCGATCTCGCCGACTTCGCGGACCGCACCGTCACCTTCCGCTGGCGCTTCGCGAGCGACAGCTCGGTGTCCGACGAGGGCTGGTACGTCGACGACGTGCGCGTCTTCTACGGCTCGGCCTGCAGCTCGGCGACCTACCTCTTCGTGCACGGCTTCGAGGCCGGTTCGCTCGCCGGGTGGAGCGGGACCTTCCCCCCGCAGTGAGCGCGGCGGCGGGGCCGGCCGCCGTTGGAGGCGAGGGCGCGTCGCGACGCGCCCCTACCCCCGGCCCCGGCCTCGCTTCTCCGCGTCCGTGAGCTCCGGCAGGGGCGGCAGCGGCGCGCCGAGGCCGGCGAGGGTGCCGCGGAGCTTGGCGGTGACGGCCGCGGTGTTGCGCCGCGGCAGCTCGCGCAGCAGCGCCGCCGGCACCGCCGCCGCGGTCCAGGCGAGGGAGCTCGCCCACTGCGCGGCGCGCGCGTACTTGCGCACGAAGATCGCCGTCGAGCGCCCGGTGCGGAAGGTCCGGCCCGGCGTGTAGCCCCCGACGGAGGGCGAGACCATGTGCCAGAGCCGCGCCCGGTGGGCGTACCAGCAGGTGAACCCGGCGCGGCGCATGCGCACGCACCAGTCGGCGTCCTCGACCCCGACGTGGTAGACGGGGTCCCAGAGGCCGGTGGCCACCATCGCCTCGCGCCGGATCAGCATGCAGCAGCCGTTGACGTAGGCGACCGCCTCGTCCCTGTCGTACTGTCCGCGGTCGAGCTCGCCCATGCCGCGTTCGCGCGTCACCGTCTCGCGGAAGAGGAGGCGTCCACCCGTCGACCAGAGCCGCGCGCGGTCGGCGTGGTAGTAGGTCTTCGGCCCCACGCAGCCGATCCGCGGATCGCGGCCGGCCACCGCGAGCAGCTCGTCCAGGAGTGCCGGGTCGGCCTCGATGTCGTTGTTGAGGAGCATCAGCCAGTCGAACCCCTCGGCGAGCGCCCAGCGGATGCCGAGGTTCAGCCCCCCGGAGATGCCGAGGTTCGGCTCGGTGCGGATCTGATGGACGCCGGCGAAGGCGGCGGCGACCGCCGCGGTGGAGCCGTCGGTCGAGCCGTTGTCGACGTGGACGAGGGCGAGCCCCGGATGGGGGATCCGCGCCAGGCTGCCGAGCGAGAGCAGCGTGAGCTCGCGCCCGTTGTAGTTGAGGACGATCGCGGCGATGCGCGGGGGATCGGCCATCGCCGCGGCGGGAAGGGTCAGCGCGCGAGCAGGTGGCGGGCGATCACCAACCGCTGCATCTCGCTCGTGCCCTCGTAGATCGTGGTCACCCGCACGTCGCGGTAGAGCCGCGCGATCTCGTACTCCTCGGAGAAGCCGTTGCCGCCGTGGATCTGGAGGGCGTCGAAGCAGGCCCGGTTCGCCGCCTCCGAGGCGTAGAGCTTGGCCTCCGAGGCGAGACGCCCCGCGTCGGCGTGCCGCTCCGAGAGCGCCGCCGCGTGCCAGGTCAGAGCGCGGGCCGCGGCGAGCTCGGTGGCCATCCTCGCGAGCGTGAACTGCACCGCCTGATGGCGGGCGATCGGCACCCCGAACTGCACCCGCTCGCGCGCGTAGGCGACGGCCAGCTCGAGCGCCCGCTGGTGGATCCCGACCGCCTGGGCGGCGATCCCGAGGCGCGAGTGGTCGAGAGTGGCGAGCGCGATGCGCAAGCCGTGTCCCTCCTCGCCCAACAGGTGCGAGGCCGGCACCCGGCAGCCGCTGAGGAAGAGCGAGCCGGTCACCGAGGCCTTGAGGCCCATCTTCTCCTCGGGCGCGCCGGCCGCGAAGCCGGGCATGTCGCGGCCGACCACGAAGGCGCTGATCCCCTTCTTGCCCGCCGAGGGGTCGCTCTTGGCGAGCACCACGAACCACTTGCCGATGCCCGCGTTGGTGATCCACGCCTTCTGCCCGTCGAGGACCCAGACGTCGCCGTCGCGCCGGGCCACGGTCTTCATCGCCCCGGCGTCGCTGCCCGACTCGGGCTCGGTGAGGCCGAAGCCGCCGAGCTCGGCGCCGGAGGCGAGCTCGGGGAGGACTTGGCGCTGGAGCTCCGCGCTCCCGAAGCGGGCGATGGGCCACTGGCAGACCGAGCTGGTGACGCTCATCGTCACCGCGGTCGAGGGGCAGACGCGGGCCACCTCCTCGACCGCCAGGCAGTAGGTCAGAGGGTCCTGGCCCGCCCCCCCGAGCTCCTCCGGCACCAGCATGCCGAGCAGCCCCATCTCCCCCATCTCCGCGAGCTCGCCGGCCGGCAGCCGGTGGCTCCGGTCGCGCTCGGCGAGACCCGGCCGCAGGCGCTCCTCGGCGAAGCGCCGCACCTCGGCGCGCAGCAGCTCCTGCTCCTCGGTGAGCGAGAAGTCGATTCCAGAGGCGGTCGCCATCGTCGCTCGCGGCCTAGGCGCGGAGGATCTGGTCGGCGATGACGAGCTTCTGGATCTCGCTCGTCCCCTCGTAGATCTCGGTGATGCGCGCGTCGCGGAAGAACCGCTCCACGTTGTACTCGCGGGTGTAGCCGTAGCCGCCGTGGATCTGCAGCGCCTGGTTGGTCACGTGCTGCGCCGCCTCGGAGGCGAAGAGCTTGGCCTGCGCCGCCTCGAGTGAGTAGCGCCCGCCCTGCTGCTTCTTCCACGCCGCCCTCCAGGTGAGCAGGCGCGCGGCGTCGATCTCCACCGCCATGTCGGCGAGGTAGAACTGGATGGTCTGGAACTCGGAGATCGCCTGGCCGAACTGCTGGCGCTCGCGCGCGTACTTGCGCGCCTCCTCGAATGCCCCCTGGGCGATCCCCACCGCCTGCGCGGCGATGCCGATGCGCCCGCCGTCGAGGGTCGCCATGGCGATGCGGAAGCCCTGCCCCTCGTCGCCCAGGCGGAAGCGCGCGGGAACGCGCAGGCTCTCGAAGTAGAGCTCGGTGGTGCCGGAGGCCTGCACCCCCAGCTTGTACTGGTGGCCGCCGCGCGAGAGGCCCGGGCTGTCGGTCGGCACCAGGAACGCCGTGATCCCCTTGTGGCCGCGGGAGAGGTCGACCGAGGCGAAGACGATGGCGACATCGGCGGCGAGGCCGTTGGTGATGAAGACCTTGCTGCCGTCGAGAACGTAGTCGTCGCCGTCGCGCCGCGCCGTGGTGCGCAGCGCCGCGGCGTCGCTGCCCGCCCCGGGCTCGGTCAGGGCGAAGCAACCGATCTTCTCGCCGGAGGCGAGCGGGACGAGGAACTCGCGCTTCTGCTCGGCGGTGCCGTAGGCGAGGATCGGGTCGCAGACCAGCGAGTTGTTCACCGAGAGGATGACGCCGCTCGAGGCGCAGACGCGGCTGATCTCCTCGATCACCAGGCAGTAGGAGACGATGTCCATCCCCGCCCCGCCGTGCTCCTCGGGTACCGCCACTCCGGCCAGCCCCAGCTCGGCGGCGCGGGCGAAGAACTCCCGCGGGAACTCGCCCGACTCGTCGATCTCCTTGGCCCGCGGCGCCACCACCTCGGCGGCGAAACGGCGCACGGTGTCGCGCAGGAGTAGCTGCTCTTCGTTGAGCTCGATCTGCATCGCGGCGCCTCTCCGTCTGGCGCGGCCCGGGGGTGGGCGGCGGTCCGCGGGCATGGTAGCAACGCCCCTTCCCGGGGGTCAACGCGCGCTCGCGCCCCCGGCCCTTCTCGCGGCGCGGCCCTTCTGCGAGAATCGCCGCATGAGCGCGACGACCCTCTCCTACCTCCCGATCGAGATCCGCAGCTACCTCCCGTCCGGCTGGGGACTGGTCGAGGGCGCCGAGCCGCGCTGGGACGAGCGCAAGGCCTCCTGGTCGGTCGCGGTCTACGACCCGGCCGACAACGACTGGGAGATCCGGGTCGCCGCCGCCGACGCCGCGCGGCAGGGCCGGCTCGAGGCGCTCAAGCGGGCGATCGACGAGGTCTTTCACCGCTCGCTGCGGTGAGCCGCGGCCGGAGGGCTCCCGGTCCGCCCGCCCGGCGCCCGGGCGAGTGGTAAGATCGCCTGCCCCCGCAACCGCCCTCGGACACCCCGGCCGAACGACCATGGCATCCCCCCTCCGCATCGCCGTCGGCGCCGACCACGGCGGCTTCGAGCTCAAGCAGGCGCTCGCCGCCCACCTGCGATCGCAGGGACACCTGGTGGAGGACTGCGGGACCCACGGGCCCGAGCCGGTCGACTACCCCCGCTTCGCGGAGGCGGTGGCCCGCCGGGTGGCCGCGGGGGGAGCGGACTTCGGCATCGCCGTCGACGGCGCCGGCATCGGCTCGGCGATGGCCGCCAACAAGGTCCCCGGCGTCCTCGCCGCCGCCTGCCAGAGCGAGGCGATGGCCGCCAATGCCCGCGAGCACAACGGCGCCAACGTGCTGGCCCTGGGGGCCTCGCTCGTGGACGCCGCGGCCGCGCGGGGCATCGTCGACGCCTTCCTGAGCCGTTCCTGCACCGCCGCGCGTCACCGGCGCCGGGTGGAGATGATCCGCGAGATCGAGAGGCGACCGATGGCACGAGCGAGCGAAGGCGGCGAGCGGGGCGACGGCATCGAGCTCTCGCCCGAGGAGATCGAGCGCATCGCCGAGCGGGTGCGCGCGCTCCTGGCCGGCCGCGGCGCCGCCCCCCTGCCCGCTCCCGCGCCGGTCCCCGCCGCGGAGGTCGCGGCGCGCATCGACCACACCCTGCTCAAGCCCGACGCCACCCCGGCCGACATCGAGCGGCTCTGCGACGAGGCCCGCCGCCACGCTTTCTACTCGGTCTGCGTCAACCCGAGCTACGTGCGGCAGGCGGCGGCGCTCCTGCGCGGCAGCGGGGTGAAGGTCTGCGCCGTCGTCGGCTTCCCGCTCGGCGCCGCGGCGCCGGAGATCAAGGCGCTCGAGGCGCGCAAGGCGATCCGCGAGGGGGCGGCCGAGATCGACATGGTGATCAACATCGGCGCCCTCAAGGGGAAGGACGAGGCGCTGGTGCTGCGCGACATCCGCGCCGTCGTCGAGGCCTGCCGCGACGGCCGCGCGCGCTCGAAGGTGATCTTCGAGAACGCGCTGCTCACCGACGAGGAGAAGGTCGCCGCCTGCCAGCTCTCGATGCGCGCCGGCGCCGACTTCGTGAAGACCTCCACCGGCTTCGCGAGCGGCGGCGCGACGCGGGAGGACGTGGCGCTGATGGCGCGGACGGTGGCTCCCAAGCGGCTGGGGGTGAAGGCCGCCGGCGGCATCCGCAGCTACGACGACGCGGTGGCGATGCTCGCCGCGGGAGCCACCCGCCTCGGCACCAGCGCCGGGGTGCGGATCGTCGAGGAGGCCCGGGCGCGTGCCGCCGGCCGGGCTCCGGAGGCCGCGGCCGCGCCGGCCGGCGGCGGGAAGGGGTACTGAGACCATGTCCTCGCTGCGCTGCTACGTCTTCCTCGACAGCCTCCAGCCCCAGTACGCCTCGTTCCTGGGCACGGTGGCGCAGGGCTTCCTCCCCACCCCGGGAGAGGCCTCGCTCTTCATCGAGATCGCCCCGGGCATGGAGATCATGCGCGTCACCGACGTGGCCCTCAAGGCCACCAACGTGAAGCCGGGGATGCTGATCATCGAACGCCTCTACGGCATGCTCGAGCTGCACTCGGAGTCGCAGGCGGAGGTGCGGGCGGCCGGGCAGGCGATCCTCGAGGCGCTCGGCCTCGAGGAGCACGACCGGATCCGGCCCGAGCTCGCCTCGAGCCAGGTGATCCGCAACATCTCGCCGTACCACACCCAGCTCATCAACCGGACCCGGCACGGCGACATGATCCTGCCGGGGCAGTCGCTCTACGTCATGGAGGTGGCGCCCGCGGGCTACGCCGCGCTCGCCGCCAACGAGGCAGAAAAGGCGGCGGAGATCCAGATCCTCGAGGTGCGCGCCTTCGGCAGCTTCGGACGGCTCTACCTCGGGGGCGAGGAGAAGGACATCGACGTCGCCTACCGGGCGGCGGAGCAGGCGATCGCGAGCGTTTCCGGCAAGAAGGCGAAGCCCGGCGCCGGGGCCTGACCCCCGGCGCGGACGATCGGACCCACGAACCCCGGGCCGCGGCCCGGACTGGCAGCGAGGGAGAAGAGAGATGGCAGAGGCTCTGGGCATGATCGAGTGCCGGTCGTTTCCGGCCGTGGTCGAGGCCGCCGACGCGGCGGTGAAGGCCGCGAAGGTGGAGCTCGTCTCCTACGAGAAGACCGGCGGCGGCTACGTCACGGTGGTGGTGCGCGGCGACGTGGCGGCGGTCAAGGCGGCGGTCGACGCCGGCCAGACCGCGGCGAGCCGGGTCGGCGAGGTGGTGACGGTGCACGTGATCGCGCGCCCCCACGCCAACGTCGACTCCCGCATGCCGCTCGGCCGCAACGAGCCGGCCGACCTCGGCTGAGGGCGGCCGTGCAGCTCGCCAGAGTCGCCGGCACGGTGGTCGCGAGCCGCAAGGAGGAGAGTCTCGAGGGGCTCAAGCTCCTGCTCGTGCGGCAGCTCGACACCGAGGGCCGGGAGGCGGGCGGTTTCCTGGTGGCGGCCGACGCGGTCGGCGCCGGCCCCGGCGAGGTGGTGCTGGTGGCCGCCGGCAGCTCGGCGCGGCAGACCCGCGCCACCCAGAACCGCCCGGTCGACGCCGTGGTCATGGCGATCGTCGACACCTGGGAGATCGCCGGGGAGACGAAGTACACCAAGTAGGACCCGACCATGGCGCGCCTGACCGACCAGCAGATCGAAGCGATCGCCGCCCGCATCGCCGCCGACCTCGCCGGCGAACCCTCGCCGGCCGCGCCAGTGGCACCGGGGGGGAGCCCCGCGGCCTCCGACCCCCTCGCCCCGGGGATCCACCCCACCGTCGAAGCCGCGGTGCGCGCCGCGACCGCGGCGCAGCGGACCTTCGCCGCGCTGCCGCTCGCCGCGCGCGGGCGGATTCTCGCCGCGATCCGCGCCACCATGCTCGAGAACGCCGAGCCGCTGGCGCGCGCCGCGCGCGAGGAGACCGGCCTCGGCCGCTGGGAGGACAAGGTGATGAAGAACCGCCTCGTGGCCGAGCGCACGCCCGGCCTCGAGGAGCTCTCGCCGTACGCGGTCAGCGGCGACCGCGGGCTCACCCTCGTCGAGCCGGCCCCGTTCGGGGTCATCGGGGCGATCACTCCCTCCACGAACCCCACCTCGACGATCATCTGCAACGCCATCGGCATGCTGGCGGCCGGCAACGCGGTGGTCTTCTGCGTGCATCCGACGGCCCGCGCCTGCTCGATGGCCACGGTGGCGCTGCTCAACCAGGCGATCCGCGGCGCCGGCGGCCCGCCCGACGTGGTGACCTGCATCTCCCAGCCGTCGATCGCCGCGGCGCAGGAGGTGATGGCCCACCCCGGCGTGCGGCTGGTGGTGGTGACCGGCGGCGGCGCGGTGGTCAAGGCGGCGATGGCGAGCGGCAAGCGGGCCATCTGCGCCGGCCCGGGCAACCCGCCGGTGGTGGTCGACGAGACCGCGAACCTGGAAAAGGCAGGGCGCGACATCGTGCTCGGCGCCTCGACCGACAACAACATCATCTGCGTGGACGAGAAGTCGGTCTTCGTGGTCGAGTCGGCGGCCGACCGCCTGCTCGCGGCGATGGCGGCGGCCGGCGCGGTCGTCCTCGACCGCGCCCGGCTGCCGGAGCTCTCGCGGGCCGTCTTCGCCTCCGACCCGGGCCCGCGCGGCCGCGGCGCGATGCGCCACGATCTCATCGGCCGCGACGCCGCCGTGGTCCTCGGGCGGATCGGCATCTCGGTCCCCGCCGCCACCCGGCTCGCGGTCGTCGAGGTCGACGAGAGCCACCCGCTCCTCTGGAGCGAGCAGATGATGCCGGTGCTGCCGGTCTGCCGCGTCCCGGACGCCGGGCGCGCCATCGATCTCGCGATCGCCTGCGAGGGGGGAAACCGCCACACCGCGGTGATGCACTCCACCCATCTCGACCGCCTGAGCCGCATGGCCAAGGAGTGCGACTGCAGCATCTTCGTGAAGAACGGCCGCTCGCAGGCGGGCCTCGGGCTCGACGGCGAGGGCTACTGCTCGTTCACCATCGCCAGCCCGACCGGCGAGGGGCTCACCGGCCCGCGCCAGTTCTCGCGCTGGCGGCGCTGCGTCCTCGCGGACCACTTCCGGATCACCTGATGAAGCGACACCCGGCGCTCGCGCTCGTCGAGCTCGACGACCTCCCAGCGGGTCTCCACGCCGTCGACGCCATGCTCAAGCGCGCCCCGATCGCCTGCCTGCGGAGCGGCTCCGTGAGCCGCGGGCGCTTCCTGGTGCTCGTCGGCGGCACCACCGCCGCGGTCGAGGAGGCGCTCCTGGCCGGTCTCGCGGCCGGCGCGGAGAGCGTGCTCGACCGCCTCCTGCTCGCCGACGTCCACCCCCGTCTGCACGACGCGATCGTCGGCGCGCGCCGCCCGGCCGCGGCCGGCGCGATCGCCCTCCTCGAGACCCGCACCGCAACCGCCATCGTGCGCGCCGCCGAGGCGGCGCTCAAGGCGACCGAGGTGGAGCTGCTCGAGTTGCGGCTCGGCACCGACGGCCTCGCCGGCAAGGGAACGGCGATCCTCCAGGGGGAGCTCCCCCGGATCGAGGCCGCGCTCGCGGTGGCGCTCGCGCGGCTCGAGGAGACCGGCGCCGCGGCGCGCCACCGGCTGATCCGGGCGCCGCACGAGGCGCTGCTCGCCCAGATCGACTCCGGCACCGTCTTCGCGAGCCAGGAGCTCCTCGAGCTCGAGGGCGAGCGGAGCGGCTGAGGCGAAAGCGAGAGATCGCACCGTGCTCCTCGGCCGCGTGATCGGCACCGTCGTCGCCACCGTCGCCTACGACGGCCTCGCCGGCGTGCCGTTCCTCTTCGTCCAGCCGCTCGACAAGCGGGGCGCGCCGCAGGGAGCGCCGCTCGTCGCCGCCGACGCCACCCGCATGGCGGGCCCGGGCGAGCTGGTCGCCTTCGAGGGCGGACGCGAGGCGGCGCTGGCGCTCGAGCCCTGGTTCGTGCCGGTCGACCACACGATCGTCGGCATCGTCGACCGGCACGACCGGTACGACGAGGAGGCCACCCCGTGATCCTGGGCCGGGTGGTGGGTGACATCACCGCCACGATCCGCCACCCGTTCTACGGCGCGAAGAAGCTGCTGGTGGTCGAGCGCACCGCCCCCGACGGCGCGCCGCTCCCCGACTACCTGATCGCGGTCGACACGGTCGGCGCCGGCCCCGGCGAGCGCGTCCTCGTCCTCGACGAGGGCAACGGCGCCCGCCAGGTCCTCGCCGCCCCCGACGCCCCCGTCCGCTCCGTCATCGTCGGCATCCTCGACGCCGTCGAGACGGAGGGCTGAAGAACCGCCGTCCCGACAGCCGCTTTCTGGAGCGATGAGGGCTCAGCGCGCGGCGCTGGGCCGCGGGCGGCTGCCGGGCTTCTCGGGGGTGCTGCCCGCGGCGCAGAGGGGGCAGGCCTCGGGGCGGTGGGCGGGCAGGTCGAGGCGAGCGAGGGCGGTGAGCGGGGTGGGCAGGTCGAGCGGGCCGGGGCTGCGGTCGAGGATGGCGCCGATGCCCACGACCTCGGCGCCGGCGGCGAGCGCCAGCTCGGCGGTCTCGCGGGTCGACTTGCCGGTCGTCACCACGTCCTCGATCACCACCACCCGCTCGCCGGCGGCGAGGGAGAAGCCGCGCCGCAGCGCGAGGCGCTCCCCGTCCCGCTCCGCGAAGCGGAACGGCACCCCGAGCGCCGCCGCCACCTCGTGGCCGACGATCACCCCGCCCCGCGCCGGCGAGAGCACCGAGTCGACGCCGGTTCCCGCGAGAGAGGCGGCGAAGCGGGCGGCGAGCAGCTCGCCCACCCGCCGCGCCCGCCGCGGCTCCTCGAGCAGCAGCGCGCACTGCACGTAGGCGGCCGAGTGGAGGCCGGAGGAGAGCAGGAAGTGGCCGCGGCGCAGCGCCCCGCAGGCCTCGAGCAGGGAGAGCACCTCCCGCTCCGCCGCGGCGGGCTCGGGGGCGGGGTCAGTCGGCAGCGGCGTCGTCGGGCCGTCGGATCGCATACTGCTCCATCTTCTTGTAGAGGTTCGAGCGCGGCGTGTCGATCGCCTGCGCCGTCTGGCTCACGTTCCAGTCGTTCTCCTCGAGCTTGCGCAGCAGGAAGAGCCGCTCGGCCTCGTCGCGGAACTCGCGCAGCGTCGCCAGCGAGAGCAGCGCCGGCCCGATCTCCGGCTGCGCCGCGCCGATCGCCGCCACGATCGCCGCGCGGTCGATCACCGGGCCGGGGGCGAGGATGAGGAGGCGCTCGACGAGGTTCTTCAGCTCGCGGACGTTGCCGCGCCAGGGGAGCGAGCGCAGGAAGGCGAGAGCGTCCTCGTCGAGCCGCCGTGGCCGGTAGCTCTGCTGCTCGCCGAAGAGGCGGACGAAGTGGTCGACGAGGAGCGGCAGGTCCTCGATGTGCTCGCGCAGCGCCGGGGTGCGCACCGGCACCACGTTCAGGCGGAAGTAGAGATCCTCGCGGAAGCGACCGGCCTGCATCTCGGCCGCCAGGTCGCGGTTGGTGGCCGCCACCACGCGCACGTTGACCCGCACCACCCGCTCGGCCCCCACCGGCTCGACCTCGCCGTTCTGGAGCACGCGCAGCACCTTGGCCTGCGTGCGCGGGGACATGTCGCCGATCTCGTCGAGGAAGATGGTGCCGCCGTCGGCGGCCACGAACTTGCCCACCTGCTTGCGCAGGGCGCCGGTGAAGCTCCCCTTCTCGTGGCCGAAGAGCTCGGATTCGATCAGCTCGTCCGGGATCGCCGCGCAGTTGACCTGCACGAAGGCCCGCTCGCGGCGCGGCGAAAGGCGGTGGACCTCGCGCGCCACCAGCTCCTTGCCGGTGCCACTCTCGCCCGTGATCAGCACCGTGGCGGTGGTGGGAGCCGCGAGCTCGATCGTCTCGCGCAGCCGGCGCATCGCCGGCGAGCTGCCGACCAGCTCCTCGACGTCCCCGCGCTGCTTGCGCGCCTCGCGCTGGAGCCGGTAGCCCTCCACCGCGTTGCGCAGCGAGAGCAGCACCCGCTCGCGGGCGAGCGGCTTCTCCAGGAAGTCGAACGCCCCCTGGCGGGTCGCCTCGACGGCGGTCTGCACGTCGCCGTGGCCGGTGATCATCAGGACCGGCACGTCGTAGCCGCGCTCGCGCAGCATGCGCAGCACCGCGAGGCCGTCCAGACCGGGCATCTTGATGTCGAGCAGCAGGGCGTCCGGCTTGCGCTCGGCCACCAGCCGGAGGGCGGCGTCGCCGTCCGCCGCCTCGTCCACGCGGTAGTCCTCGAACTCGAGGATCATCCGCAGGCTGTCGCGGATCGCCTTCTCGTCGTCGACCACCAGCACCGAGGCGCGCCAGGAGGATGCCATCGCCCGCGCATCCTATCGGATCGACCCGCTCGCCCGGGGGCCCGGACGCGAAGAGGGCCGGGGCCGCGCGCGCGGCTCCGGCCCCCGGGAGGTCGGACTCCCGGCGCCCCCTCAGGGCACCCGGGCCACGGCGAAGAAGGAGACCTCCCGCCCGTCCCCGCGCTGGGAG
>JAHDVN010000469.1 GCA_023384635.1 Thermoanaerobaculia bacterium | reverse complement strand
ACCCGAAATTCCCGACGAAGTCGGCGCTCGAAGTCATCATGTGTACGCTGCATTCGGGCGGCAAGTTCGACTCCAAGGTCTCTGAGACCTCCGGCGGCTTGCACGGCGTCGGCGTCTCGGTGGTCAACGCCCTCTCCTCGCTGCTCGAGCTCGAGATCAAGCGCGACGGCCAGGTCTGGTTCCAGACCTTCCGCCGCGGCAAGCCGGACGGGGCGATCCAGGCGATCGGCAAGAGCCGCAAGACGGGGACCAAGATCCGCTTCGTCCCCGACCCCGAGATCTTCACGGCGATCGAGTTCAGCTTCGACGTGCTCGCCCAGCGGCTGCGCGAGCAGGCGTTCCTCAACAAGGGCGTACGCATCCAGCTCCTGGACGAGCGGAGCGACAAGTCGGCCGAGTTCGCCTACGCCGGCGGCATCGCCTCGTTCGTGGAGCACCTGAACCGGAACAAGAACGTCCTCCACCCGAAGCCGATCCACTTCGAGGAGGTCAAGGAGGACGCCGCGGGCGGCGAGCGCTGCGAGCTGGCGCTGCAGTGGAACGACGGCTACGCCGAGCAGATCTACTCGTTCACGAACACGATCAACAACCGGGACGGCGGCACCCACCTCGAGGGGTTCAAGGCGGCGCTCACCCGCACCATCAACGCCTACGCCCAATCGGCGGGACTCTCCAAGCAGCTCAAGGAGCTCACCCTCTCGGGCGACGACGTGCGCGAGGGGCTGACCGCCGTCGTCTCGGTGCGCATCCACGACCCGAAGTTCTCCTCCCAGACCAAGGACCGGCTCGTCTCCTCCGACATCAAGGGCTGGGTGCAGCAGGTGGTCAACGACCGGCTCGGCACCTTCTTCGAGGAGAACCCGTCGGTCGCCAAGCGGATCATCGAGAAGTGCGTCGAGGCGGCCCGCGCGCGGGAGGCGGCGCGCAAGGCGCGCGAGCTCACCCGCCGCAAGGGGGCGCTCGACTCCTCGTCGCTCCCCGGCAAGCTCGCCGACTGCTCGGAGAAGAACCCGCAGTTCGCCGAGCTCTTCCTGGTCGAGGGCGATTCGGCGGGCGGCACCGCCAAGCAGGGGCGCGACCGGAAGTTCCAGGCCATCCTGCCGCTCCGGGGCAAGATCCTGAACGTCGAGAAGGCGCGCTTCGACAAGATGCTCTCCTCGGAGGAGATCCGCACCATCATCACGGCGCTCGGCACCGGCATCGGCCGCGACGACTTCGACGCCGCCCGGCTGCGCTACCACAAGCTCATCATCATGTGCGACGCCGACGTCGACGGGTCGCACATCCGCACCCTCATCCTCACCTTCTTCTACCGGCAGATGCGCCAGCTGATCGAGCGCGGCCATCTCTACATCGCCCAGCCGCCGCTCTACAAGGTGGCCGAGGGGAAGCGCGAGAGCTACCTGAAGGACGACCGCGAGTACCAGGCGTTCCTGGTCGAGCGCATCAAGGACTCCTGGGAGCTCGCCCTCGACGAGGGCAAGCCGATGCGCGGCGCGCGCCTCGCTGCCTTCGTCGAGCGTATCGAGGCGTTCCGCGAGCAGCAGGCCCGGCTGGTAACGCGCGGCTACCCGGAGGACGCGCTGCGCGTGGCGCTGCTCGGGGGGCTCGCCGACCGCAAGGCGCTGTCCGACCCGGCGCGGCTCGAGGACGTGGCGCACGCGCTCGAGGCGAACGGCTTCCGTGACGTCGCGACCGGCCAGGACGAGGAGCACCAGACGGGCTACGTCGCCTTCACCAGCCGCCGCGACGGCGTGGAGCGCGAGGTGCGCTTCGGCTGGAGCCTGGTGACCAGCGTCGAGTACCGGGCGCTCGCCGGCAACGCCGCCGGCCTGGAGGCGATCGCCGCCCGGCGCTTCGCGCTGCGCCGGGTCGAGGAGGGCTCCTCGAAGCGCGAGCAGCCCGAGCCGAAGTTCGTCGAGAGCCTCGACGAGGCGATGGAGACGCTCTACGAGGGGGCGAAGAAGGGGCTCTCGATCCAGCGCTACAAGGGCCTCGGCGAGATGAACGCCGAGCAGCTCTGGGCCACGACCATGAACCCGCAGAGCCGCCGGCTGCTACAGGTCAAGATCGAGGACGACGTCGAGGCCGACTCGATCTTCACCGTGCTCATGGGCGACCTCGTCGAGCCGCGCCGCGAGTTCATCGAGCAGAACGCCCTCAACGTCCGGAACCTGGACGTCTGAGCGGCGCCGGGCGGAAGCGGGAGCGGGAGAGGAAATGAGCGACCAGGAGACGATCCTTCCCTTCGAGCGGCCGATCGCGGTCGACATCGAAGAGGAGATGAAGCGCAGCTACCTCGACTACGCGATGAGCGTGATCGTGGGCCGGGCGCTGCCGGACGTGCGCGACGGCCTGAAGCCGGTGCACCGGCGCGTGCTCTACGGCATGCACGAGGCGAACAACCAGTGGA
>JAHDVN010000025.1:1687-20581 GCA_023384635.1 Thermoanaerobaculia bacterium | reverse complement strand
GGCTCGGCGGCGGACACCAACCGGCGCTTCAAGTACCTGCTCGCCCAGGGGCAGACCGGACTCTCGGTCGCTTTCCACCTGCCGACCCTCTACGGCTACGACTCCGACCACCCGATGTCGACGGGCGAGGTCGGCAAGTGCGGGGTGGCGGTCGACAGCCTCGCCGACATGGAGGTCCTCTTCGCGGGGATCCCGCTCGGCGAGGTGACGACCTCGATGACCATCAACTCCACGGCGCCGATCCTCTTCGCGATGTACCTCGCGGTGGCGGAGCAACAGGGAGTGGACATCGCGCGCCAGGTGGCGGGGACGCTGCAGAACGACATCCTCAAGGAGTACATCGCGCAGAAGGAGTACATCTACCCGCCGCGGCCGTCGATGCGCCTGATCACCGACCAGTTCGCGTTCGCAGCCGCCGAGGTCCCGCGCTGGAACACGATCTCGATCTCCGGCTACCACATCCGCGAAGCGGGCTCGACGGCGCTCCAGGAGCTCGCCTTCACGCTGCGCGACGGCATCGAGTACGTCGACTACGGCGTGCGGGCCGGCCTGCCGGTCGACGGCTTCGCCCCGCGGCTCTCCTTCTTCTTCAACAGCCACAACGACTTCTTCGAGGAGATCGCCAAGTTCCGCGCCGCGCGCCGCATCTGGGCCGAGGTGATGCGCGACCGCTTCGGGGCCGAGAGCCCGCGCTCCTGGATGCTGCGCTTCCACACCCAGACGGCGGGCTGCTCGCTCACCGCCCAGCAGCCGATCAACAACGTGGTGCGCACCACGATCCAGGCCCTCGCGGCGGTGCTCGGCGGCACGCAGTCGCTGCACACCAACGCCCTCGACGAGACGCTGGCGCTGCCGACCGAGGAGAACGCCCGCACCGCCCTGCGCACGCAGCAGGTGATCGCCCACGAGTCCGGCGTGATCAACACCATCGACCCGCTCGGAGGCTCCTACTTCGTCGAGCAGCTCACGCAGCGGATGGTCGACGGCGCGTACGACTACTTCCGGCGCATCGACGATCTCGGCGGGATGGTCGAGGCGATCGAGGCCGGCTTCCCGCAGCGCGAGATCATGGAGGCGGCGTACGCCCACCAGCGCGCGGTGGAGAAGGGGGAGAAGGTGGTGGTCGGGGTCAACGCCCTGCAGGTCGACGGCGAGCCCCCGATGGACACTCTCTACATCGGCGAGGAAGTGGCCGAGCAGCAGGTGGCGTTTCTCGACTCGGTCAAGACGCGGCGCGACGCCGGCGCGGTGGCGCGGAGCCTCGACTCCCTGCGCGCCGGGGCCGCGGGCGACGCGAACACCATGCCCCTGATCCTCGACTGCGTGCGGGCGTACTGCACGGTCGGCGAAATCAGCGACGCCCTGCGCGACGTCTTCGGAACGTACGAGGAGCCCGCCGTCTTCTGAGGGGGCCGGCCATGAAGCAGACCCTGCGCATCGCACAAGACCTCCTGGCGTACACGATCTGGGCGGACCGCACACTGCTCGAGGCCCTGCGGGTGGTCGCTCCCGAGGATCTGACGCGGGCGACGGGGACGAGCTTCGGGTCGATCCGGGGCACGCTCGTCCACGTGCTCGCCTGCGAGCAGTCCTGGCTGGCCCGCTTCCTCGGCGCCCCGGCGGCATCGCCGCCGGGGGAGGAGGCGTTCCCCGACCGCCTGGCGCTGGCCATGGCGTTCGAGGAGGTGTGGTCCCAGTTGGAGTTCTTCCTCGCCTCGCTCGCCCCCGAGCAGCTCGAGGGCGAGGTCCAGTGGACCGACCCCGGCGGGGTGGCGCAGCGGCGACCGTTCCACAAGGCGGTCTTCCACTTCGTCAACCACGCCACCTTCCACCGCGGCCAGGTCGTGGCGATGCTCCGGCAGATGGGCTACGCCCCGCCGGGGACGGACTACATCCACTTCTCCCGGGAGAGCGGATCCGCTCCCCCGGCTACCTGCTAGACTGAGGGCTTATGAGCGGCAAGACGCTTCGAATCCTCATCGCCAAGCCCGGCCTCGACGGCCACGATCGCGGCGCCAAGGTGGTGGCCCGGGCCCTCCGGGACGCCGGTTTCGAGGTCATCTACACGGGCCTGCGCCAGACCCCGGAACAGATCGCCGCCGCCGCCATCCAGGAGGACGTGGACGCGGTCGGTCTCTCGATCCTCTCCGGTGCCCACAACCGGCTGTTGCCGGAGGTCTCCCGGCTGCTGCGCGAGCAGGGTGGGGGGGACGTGCTGGTCTTCGCCGGCGGCATCATCCCGGAGCGGGACATCCAGATCCTCAAGGAGTCGGGGGTCGACGAGATCTTCCTCCCGGGCGCCTCGACCGAGGCGATCGTGGACTACCTGCGCCGACGCCTCGCGGCCTGATCATCCCCGGCCGCCGGTGCGTCCCGGCGGTCCGGTTTCGGGGGAGTTTCCATGAGCAAGCGGATCCTGCTGGCCGACGACAGCGTGACGATCCAGAAGGTCGTCGAGCTGACCTTCCTGGACGAGGACTTCGAAGTCGTCTCGGTCAGCAACGGCACCCAGGCGCTGGCCCGCCTCGAGGAAGGGGAGCCCGACCTCGTGATCGCCGACGTCCACATGCCGGGCGCCGGTGGGCTCGAGGTCTGCCGCGAGTCGAAGAGCCGCCGCCCCTGGATCCCCGTCCTGCTCCTCGTCGGCACGTTCGAGCCTTTCGACCCGTCGGAGGCGACGGCCGCCGGGGCGGACGCCTACCTCAAGAAGCCGTTCGACTCGCAGGAGCTGCTGCGGCAGGCGCGCGAGCTGATCGCCGCCGGCGAGGCGCCGGTGCCGGTACCGGTGTCCGAGCCGGAAGAGCTCCTGCCGGAGGCGCCCGCGGCGTCCGAGCCGTCGTTCTCGTGGGGCTCGAGCCTCGGCGACGAGCCGGCCTCCACCGAGGTGCGGCCCCCGGACGACCTCGCACCCGCCGGAGAGTCTGGCGCCTTCGCGAGCCCGCTCACCGGCCTCGCGTTCCGGGACCTCACGCCGCCTGCCGCGCCCGAGGAGCCTTTCGCGCCGCCCGCCGCGGCCGAGGCGCCCCGGGCGTTCGGGCAGCCGGCGGCCCCCCGCTTCGAAGAGGAGCCGGAGGCTCCGGCCGCGGTCCCGACGTACGCGCCGGCGGACGCCGTCCCGGCCGGCCTCTCGGAGGAGGATCTCGACCGGCTCGCCCGGCGAGTGGTCGAGCTGCTCACCCCCCAGATCGTGCGGGAGGTCGCTTGGGAGGTCGTGCCCGATCTCGCCGAGGTGGCGGTGCGGGCGCGCTTGCGCGAGCTCGAGGCAGAGCTCGAGTGACCTCGATTCCCAGCCCGAAGGCCGCGCACCCTCCGGTGCGGCGGCGCGAGGCCCGTCCCCATGGATAAACGATTCGACCCCGCGAGCTACGAGAGCCGGTGGCAGCGGACGTGGAGCGAGCGGGGGTATTTCCGCTGCGAGGTCCCCTCCTCGAAGCCGTCGTTCTGCATCATGATCCCTCCGCCCAACGTCACGGGCAAGCTGCACATGGGGCACGCGCTGCAGTCGACGCTGCAGGACCTGCTCACGCGCTGGAAGCGGATGCAGGGGTTCAATGCCCTCTGGCTCCCAGGCACCGACCACGCCGGGATCGCCACGCAGCTCATGGTCGAGCGCGCGCTCGCCGCCGAGGGAACCGATCGGCACGAGCTCGGCCGCGAGCGCTTCCTCGCCCGGATGTGGGAGTGGAAGGAGACCCACCACGGCAACATCCGACGCCAGCTCGACCAGCTCGGCGCCTCCTGCGACTGGTCCCGGGAGCGGTTCACGCTCGACGAGGGTCTCTCGCGGGCGGTGCGCGAAGCGTTCGTGCGCCTCCACCGCGAGGGGCTGATCTCGCGCGGCGAGTACCTCGTCAACTGGTCGCCGGCCCTCGACACCGCGATCTCCGACCTCGAGGTCGAGATGAAGTCGGTCCAGGACTCGCTCTGGCAGATCGCCTATCCGGTCGAGGGGAGCGACGAGCGGGTGGTGGTCGCCACGACGCGCCCGGAGACGATGCTCGGCGACACCGCCATCGCCTTCCACCCGGACGACGAGCGCTACCGGCACCTGCTCGGCCGGCGCGCCATCGTGCCCGTCGCCGGGCGTGCGATCCCGTTCGTCGCCGATCCGGTGGTCGAGCGGGAGTTCGGAACCGGCCTCGTGAAGGTCACGCCGTGCCACGATCCGGCCGACTTCGAGCTCGGCCGCCGCCACGGCCTGCCCGGGATCGCGGTCATCGACCGGCGGGGCCGGATGACGCCGGCCGCAGGGGCGGCCTTTGCCGGCCTGCCGGCCGAGGAGGCGCGCGAGAAGCTGCTCGTCGAGCTGCGCGCGGCGGGGCTGCTGCTGCGCGAGGAGCCGTACGTCCACAACGTCGGCCACTGCCAGCGGAGCGGGGTGCGGATCCAGCCCCTGGTCTCGACCCAGTGGTTCTGCGACGTCTCGGGGATGGCGCGCCAGGCGCTCGACGCGGTGCGCGAGCGGCGCATCGAGCTGCTCCCCTCCTCCTGGGAGAAGACCTGGGAACACTGGCTCGACAACATCCGGCCCTGGTGCATCTCCCGGCAGCTCTGGTGGGGGCATCAGATCCCGGCCTGGTACGACCCGGAGGGGACCGCCTGGGTGGCGCACTCGCGCGAGGAGGCCGAGGCGCTGGCCGGCACGCGGGACCTCCGGCAGGACGAGGATGTGCTCGACACCTGGTTCTCCTCGGCCCTCTGGCCGTTCTCGACCCTCGGCTGGCCGGAGGAGACGGAGGACCTGAAGGCGTTCTATCCGACCGACGTCCTGGTCACCGCCTTCGACATCCTCTTCTTCTGGGTCGCGCGCATGGCCATGGCCGGCCTCCACTTCACGGGCGAGGTCCCGTTCCGCCAGGTCCACCTCACCGGGCTGGTGCGCGATGCCTCGGGCGTGAAGATGTCGAAGACGAAGGGGAACGTGCTCGACCCGGCGGAGCTCGTCGCCGAGTACGGCGCCGACGCGGTTCGCTTCACGCTCGCGCTCCTCGACGCGCCGGGGCGGGACATCCCCCTCGACCCGGAGCGGATGGCGGGATACCGGGCGTTCGGCAACAAGATCTGGAACGCCACCCGCTTCGTGCTCGGCCGGGTCGGCGATGCCCGGGTCGATCCCGCCCTCGACCCGGCGGACCTCGCGCTGCCGGAGCGGTGGATCCTGTCGCGGCTCGCCGGGGTCGCCGCGGAGGTGGGGGAGAAGCTCGAGGTCTTCCGTTTCGACGAGGCCTGCCAGCGTCTCTACCACTTCTTCTGGGGCGACCTCTGCGACTGGTACATCGAGCTCTCGAAGCCGGCGCTGTCCGGAGAGGCTCCGCGGCCGCGGGTGGCGGAGGTGCTCCTGACCGTGCTCGAGCGGGCCTTGCGCCTCCTGCACCCCGTGATGCCGTTCCTCACCGAAGAGCTCTGGCAGCGTCTCCCCGGACGGAAGGCGATCCACGCGGAAACCATCTGCCTGGCGCCGTATCCCGGGCCGGAGCCGGCGTGGGTCGACCCGGTGAGCGAGTCGCGGATGGCGGCCCTGGTCGACGTCGTCACGCGCGCCAGGGCCCTGCGCGTCGACCTCGGGCTACGCCCGAAGGAGCGGGCGCGGCTCCTGCTCGAGGGGGGCGACGAACAGACGGTCGCCTTCCTCGCCGGCCAGGAGGCGCTGCTCGGCGCCCTCGCCCAGCTCGCCGCGGTCGCGGTCGGCGAGGCCGGCAGCGGCGCGGTTCGGGACCGCGTCGCGGGGGTGGCGATCGCGCTCGAGGCGGAGGCACGAGAGGCTTCGCCGGCCGAGCTCGGCCGGTTGGCGGCCGAGCTGGAGCGTCTCGACGCCGAGCTCGCCAGGGCGCGGGCGCGCCTCGCCGACCCCTCGTTCCTGGCCAAGGCCCCGCCGCAGGTCGTGGACGGCAACCGGCGGCGCGTCGAGGAGCTCGAGGAGCGGCGCGCCCGGCTGCGGGCCGGCCTCGGCGCCAGCTAGGTCGAGGGCCATGGCACGGGGCGGAGAGCGGAACGCCGGTCCCGGGGCCCCTCCGCCGCCGCGCGCGCGCGGCCTCGCAGCGTTCGCCGGCTTCCCCGCGGCCGCCGGCTGGCCGCGCGCGACCGACCTGGTCGCGGTCTCCGCCGTCGACTCGACGAACAGCCTGGCGCGGCGCCTCCTCGAGAGGCTCGACCGGGAGGAGGAGCCGGCCCGCGACTTCCTGGTGCTGGCCCTGCGCCAGTCGGCGGGTCGGGGGCGCTCGGGACGGCGCTGGGAGAGCCCGGCCGGGGCCGGGCTGTACGCCACGCGCGCTCTCCTCCTGCCGGCCGCAGGGTTGGCTGCCGAGCTGCCGCTGCGCATCCCGGTCGCCCTCTGCGAGGCGCTCAACGAGCTGCTCGGCGGCCGCTGTCGGATCAAGTGGCCGAACGACCTGCTCGTGGACGGGCGCAAGATCGGCGGGATCCTGATCGAGGTGCTCCGCGTCGCCGGGAGCGAAATGGCGCTGATCGGATTCGGCCTGAACCACTCTCTCGCAGCGGAGGTCCGCCGGCTGCCGGCGACGACCTCGCTCCAGGACGAGATGGGGTCTTCGCTGCCGCTCCCGCTCTTTTCGGCGCGCATGGTCGCCGCCGTGGAGCGCGAGCTCGGCCGACTCGGCGGCGGGTCGGATCACCTGCCCCGTTTCGCCGGCCTGCTCGTCCACCGGCCCGGCGACGCGCTGCACGTCCGCGTTGGCGAAGAGACGCTCGAGGGCCGCTTCGCCGGCCTGGACGAGCGGGGGTTCCTGCGGCTGGAGACGGCCGGCGGCGAGCGGTGGATCGCCTCCGGCGAGGTGCTGGAATGAGCAAGGAGGGGAGCGTGGCGACCGAGACGAGCCCGGCGGGCCAGTCGAGACCACTGCTGGTGGTCGTCGACGTCGGCAACACGAACACCGTCTTCGGCATCTACGAGGGCGAGCGTCTGGCGCACAGCCTGCGCCTCTCGACCGACACGGAGCGCACGGCGGACGAGTACGGCGCCCTGCTGCTACCGCTCTTCGCGCGCGCCGGTCTCGACCCGTCCCACGCCGAGGGGGTGGTGATCTCGTCCGTGGTGCCGCCGCTGCAGGCGGTGCTCGACCGGCTGGCGCGGGAGTACTTCGGCCGCGAGCCGTTCTTCGTCGAGCCCGGGATCCGCACCGGTATGGTGATCCGATACGACAACCCGGGGGAGGTCGGGGCGGACCGGATCGTCAACGCGGTGGCGGCGCGCGAGCACTACGGCTGTCCGGCGGTGGTCGTGGACTTCGGCACCGCCACCACCTTCGATCTCATCAACGCCGCCGGCGAGTACGCGGGCGGGATCATCGCCCCGGGGATCACGATCTCGGCCGAGGCTCTCTTCGCGCACGCGGCGCGCCTCTACCGGATCGACATCCGCAAGCCTGCCCAGCTCATCGGCCGCAACACGGCGGGGGCGATGCAGGCCGGCATCTACTACGGCTACATCGGCCTCGTCGACGGGATCCTGGAGCGGCTGCACGCCGAGATCCCCGGCCTCCGGGCGGTCGTCGCCACCGGCGGCCAAGCCGAGATGGTGGCTGCCGGATCGCGCTTCATCACGCACACCGATGCCATGCTCACCCTCGTGGGGCTGCGCCTCCTCTATGAGCGAAACCGCGGCGCCTGAGGCGGAGCTCTCGAGCGAGGACCACGGCTTCTTCCGCGCGATCGAGGAGCGGTTCGTGGCGCTGCGCGGGACGGCGACGCTGCTCTCGCCGGCCGACTGGCAGTTGGCGCGCGCCTGGCGCCGGGAGGGGATCCCGCTCGACGCGGTTCTCGAGGGCCTCGAGCGGGCCTTCGCCCGCCACCGCGAGCGCGGCAGAACGGGCCGGATCTCGAGCCTCCGCTACTGCCGGCCGCTCGTCGAGGAGGTCTGGCGCGAGCGGCGCGATCTCGGTGTGCTGTCGCGGCGGTCCGCTCCGGCCCCGGCGCTCGAGGTCTACGAACGGCTCGCGCGCCTCGCCGCCGTCCTGCCGCCAGGGCTTCCGCGGCGCCAGGAGCGGGCCGCCGAGATCGCCGGGCTCTCCGGCGAGCCCGCGGCGGTCGAAACCCGCCTCGCGGCGATCGAAGAGCGGTGGCTCGGCGAGGAGCTCGCCCACCTCGACGACGCCGGCCGGGCCGAGGTCGACCGGGTGGTGGCGCGGTCGCTCGCCGCGGTCTCCGGGCGGCTCGACGCCGCAGCCGTGGAGGCCGCACGCGCGCCGTTGCGGCTGCGGGCGCTGAAGCGCCGGCTCGGGCTCCCCGACCTCTCGCTCTTCTCCCCGATCTTCCTCGACGAGCCGCCAGAAGAGTAGACCTCGTCCGCCGCGGGCGAGCGATTCAGCTCCGTTGCCGCGTCTCCGGCAGCGTGGCACGTCTCCCTCTGCCGCCCGCGCTCCTGCCCGCGGCCGCGGCGCTGGCCGGCGTGGCGCTCGCCCCCGGGCTGGGCGCGCGGCCCGCCGCCCTGGCGCTGCTCCTGCTCGCGGCGCTGGGTCTCCGGCTCGGTGGCCGAGGCGGCCTCGCGGTGGCGGGGCTCGCGGCCGGCCTCCTCGCGGGCGGTCTCGACCGCCCGGGCGCACTGGCCGCGGCCGATCCCGAGCGGCCGGTCGAGGCGCTGGTGCGGATCGAGGGTGCGGGGCGAGCGATGGGGGACGAGTGGGTGGCGAAGGGGGCGGTGCAGCGCCTGCGCCAGGGCGCCAGGGTCTGGCCCGGAGCAGGTTCCGCGTTGCTGCACCTGCCCGCCGCGGCGGCCGCCCCGGTTCGCGGCGAGCTCCTCAGGGTGCGCGGCTACCTCCGGCGCTCGGGCGGGTACCTGAACGCGGTGCCGGCGCCGCCGGGGCCGTACCGGCTCCGGGTCAAGAGCGAGAAGCTGCTCGCCCGGGAGGCGCCTCCGGGGGCGTGGGGCCGGCTGCAGCGGGCGGTCGAAGCGAGGCTGCCGGCGCCGGGATGGGGAGCGGGAGGACCCGGAGAGGCGATCGTCCGCGCCCTCGTCTTCGGACGGCAGGAGGCCCTTCCCGAGAGCGCGCTCCGGGCGACGCGGCGGGCGGGGCTGGGGCACCTGTTGGCCCTCTCGGGGCTTCACGTCTCGCTGCTGGCCGCTTCGGTGGCGCTGCTCCTCGCTTGGTTCCCGACGTGCGCGCAACGGCTCGGCATCGCGCTCACGGTGCTCGCCTACCTCGCGATCGCCGGCCCCTCTCCTTCGCTCAGCCGGTCCTCCGCGATGGCGCTGCTCGGCCTGGCGGCGCTCGCCAGCCGCCGGCGGCCGCTCGTCCTCAACGCCCTGGCGCTCGTGGCCGCCGGACTCGCCCTGGCCTCCCCCCGTCTCACGCGCGACCTCGCCTTCCAGCTCTCCTGCTCGGCCACCGCCGGGCTGATCCTCTTCGGGGTGGCGATGGAGCGGCGGCGAGGGGCAGGCGGCCTCGCGCGGTGGCTGGCGTTCGGAGTCGGGGCGAGCTTCGCCGCACAGGCGGCGAGCCTCCCCTGGGCGCTGCCCGCCTTCTCCCGGCTGAGCCCCGCCTCCCTGGTCCTGAACCTGGCCGCCGTGCCGTGGATCACCCTCTGCCTGCTGGCGTCGTTCGCGTGGCTCGGGCTCGCCGGCGTGGCGCCCGGGCTGGCGCTCGCGGCCGTCCCGGCGCTCGACCTCCTGGCGCGTCCACTGCTCTGGAGCGAGCTGCTGCCGCCAGCGGGCTGGGTGGCGTTCGCCTTCCCGTCCTCGCCGGCGGCCGCGGGTGCGCTCGCACTCGGAGCCGGGGCCTTCCTCTTCGCGCCGCCGCGCGCCGTGAAGCTGGGGGCGCTGGGAGCCCTCGCGCTGCTGCTCCGCGGGTCTCCGTCCGCTGCGCAGGGAGGGCCGGTGGAGGTCGTCTTCTTCGACGTCGGGCAGGGGAGTGCCACGCTGCTGCGCGACGGGGCGCGCTCTCTGCTGGTCGACGGCGGGGGCCTGCCGGGGGTGGATCTCGGCGCGCGCGTGCTGGCGCCGAACCTGGCCGCGCTCGGCCTCTTCCGGCTCGACGCCGTGGCCGTGACCCACCCGGACTTCGACCACTGCGGGGGCCTCCTCGACCTCGCGCGGACGCTCCCGATCGGCGAGCTGATGGTGGCCGAGTGGGAGGCGGAGGCAGCCGCACGGCACCCCTGCCTGGCGGAGCTCACCGCCCTTTTCGCCGGGCGCACCCGTCGCCTCGCCGCGGGAGACCGCCTGCAGGTGGGGAGGTGGCAGCTGGTGGTGCCGGGGGCTCCGCTCGGACGCTTGGCACGCGACAACGACCGCTCGCTCGTGCTGGTCGCCGCGGCCGCAGGCCGGCGGCTGCTGCTCGCGGGCGACGCCGAGCGCGCCGCGGAGGAGCTGATCGCCCGCTCGCAGGAGCTCGCGGGTCCGTTCGACCTCCTTAAGGTCCCGCACCACGGCTCCTCCTCCTCCTCGACGGAGAGCTTCCTCGCGGCGGTCCGGCCCCGGCTGGCGGTGATCTCGTGCGGGGCCCGGAACCGGTTCGGGCATCCCGGCGCCGCGGCGGTCGCCAGACTGCAGCGCACCGGGGCGGTCGTCTGGCGCACGGACCGGGGCGGCGCGGTCCGGGTGCAGTGGCGGGAGGGGCAGCCCGCCGTTCTCTGGCGCCCGCTGCCGGGGGCCGCCCGGCCGCCGTAGACTCGCCACCATGCCGCCCGTGCTCGCCATCGTCGGACCCACCGCGACGGGCAAGAGCGCGCTCGCCGTCGCGGTCGCGTGCCGCCACCGCGGCGAAGTGGTGAACGCGGACGCGCTGCAGGTCTACCGCGGGCTGGACGTCGGCACCGCGAAGCCGGGGCCCGTCCTGCGCGCCGCGGCCCCGCACCACCTCCTCGACCTCTTCGCGCCGCAGGAGGGCTGCAGCGCGGCGCGGCTGGCGGAGCTGGCGCGGGCGACGCTCGGCGAGATCTCGGCGCGCGGCCGGCCGGCGATCCTCGTCGGCGGGGGCGGCTTCTACCTGCAGGCGATCCTCGACGGGCTCGGGCCGGTGCCGCCGACGCCGCCGGAGGTGCGCGAGATCTGGCGTCAGCGGCTGGCGCGCGAGGGTCTGCCGGCGCTCGTGGTGGAGCTCGCGCGCCGCGATCCGCTCACCGCCGCGCGGCTCTCCGCTGGAGACCGCCAGCGGATCCTGCGCGCGCTCGAGGTGCACTCGGCGACCGGTGAGCCGCTCTCGGCCTGGCACGCGCGCGGGCCGATCGGGAGGGAGCCGCTGCCCGCGCTCCGGATCGGATTGACCCTTCCGAGAGCGCTTCTGTACGATCGCATCGAAGAGCGTGTGCGCGAGATGATCGCCGCCGGTTGGGTCGAGGAGGTCGAACGGCTGCTTGCCGCGGGAGTTCCCGCGTCGTCGCCGGCCTTCCAGGCCCTGGGTTACCGGGAGATCGTCGCGGTGCTCGCGGGACGGATGGAGCTCGCCGAGGCGGAGCAGCGGATCGTGGTGGCGACCCGCCGCTACGCGAAACGGCAGGAGACCTGGTTCCGCCGCGATGCTCGCATTCGCTGGTTCGACGCTCGGGAGAGCGACGGGGCACGGCAGTTCATCGCAGGGGTCATGACGGGGGAAGGTGGGGGAGTCGAACCATGAACAAGCCGAGCATCAACATCCAAGACGGCTTTCTCTTCCAGAACCTCAAGGATGGCAGGACGATGGCCGTCGAGCTGACCACCGGCCGGCGGCTCGAGGGGCGGATCCGCCGCTTCGACCGCTTCGCCGTCGTGATCGAGTCCGAGGGCCGGGAGGTCTTGGTCTACAAGCACGCGATCGCCACCATCCTGGCCGGCGCCGAGAGTTGACGCGGAGCGTGCGGGCACGGCCGCGAGGGCGCGGGCTTCCGCTCCTCGCCGCGGGAGGAGCTCTGCTCCTCCTGGTTGCCTGCGCTCCCGCTCCGCCCAGGCCGCCGGCCGTCCGGCCGCTCGCGGCGGAGGTGGCCTCCTTCCTGCTCTCGCCCGAGGTCGGTCTCCCGGAGGGAAGCCTCGCGCCGGACCTCCTGGAGCGGCTGCGCGAGGCGCACCGCCTGCTGCTCGCTGGCGACTCGGCCGGAGCCGTGCGGCGGGTCGAGGTGATGGTCGCGGCCGGAGGACCTGCGGCGGACGCCGCGAACGTGCTGCTCGCCGGCGTCGAGCTGGCGCGCGGAGCGCCGTCCGCGGCCATCGCGCGGCTCGAGCCGGTGGCCGCCCGCACGCCGGGATACGCGGCCGCCCGGCTGCCGCTCGCCCGGGCCCACGAGCTGGAGGGTCGGGTCGTCGTCGCCTTCGAGCGCTACGCCGAGTTGGAGGCGGCGGCCACGGCAGCGCGCGAGCGATCCCGGCTCCTCCTGCCGGCCGCCTCGGCGGAGGTGCGGCGGCGTCTGGAGGACGCGCTCGCCCGCCTGGTGGTCGCGGAGGCCGACCCTCTCGTCGCGTGGCTGGAACGGTGGGCTCCCGCGGAGCGCGCGACGATCGATGCCCGTCGACGGGTGGCGGTCCTCCGCGGCGACGAGCGCGAGGAGCTCGCAGCCTTGCGCCGCCTCGTGCCATTCGAGCCGGAGAGCCGCGAGCTCCTCTGGCGGCAGGGGGAGCTCGAGCTCGAGGTCGGCGACGCCGGGCGCGGGCTCGCCCTCTTCGAGGGGATGGCCCGGAAGTACCCCGCCGACGCCGAGGTCGCACGGGGCCTGGCGCGGGCCCGCTTCCTCTGGCGGCTCTCCACGCTGCCGCCGCGCGTGCAGGCCGCGGTGCGCCGGGAGTCGCCGACCCGGGCCGATTTCGCGGCGCTGCTCTACTGGCTGGTGCCGGGGGTGCGGGCGGGCCGGCCCGGAGCGACGCGGGTGGCCACCGACGTCCTCGACCACCCCTGGCGCGAGGAGATCGTCCGCGTCGCCAACTTCGGGCTGCTGCGCGTCGACGAGACGCTCCACCAGTTCGAGCCCAACCGCGCCCTCTCGCGCGGCGACGCCCATCTCGCCTTCGCCCGCCTGCTCTTCCTCTTCGGCCGGGGCGCCCCCTGCCTGCGCTCGTTCGGCGTGGAGTCGGGGCCGCTCTCTCGCGAGGGAGCCTGCGCCCTGCTCGCGGCCTGCGGCGTGGTGGACGGCCGGGAGACCTGCGTCGGCGGGGGCGCGGCGGCGGGCGAGACGGTGCTCGAGGAGCTCCGGCGGACCCTCGACCTGCTCGACGGGAGCGCTCGATGACGATTCCGAACCTCATCTCCCTGCTCCGGATGGGGCTCATCCCGCTGTTCATCATCGCGGTGCTCGACGGGCGGCCGGGCCGGGCGCTCGCGGTCTTCGTGATCGCGGGTTTGAGCGACGCCCTCGACGGCTTCATCGCCCGCTTCTGGAACCAGCGCAGTGCCCTCGGCGCCTATCTCGACCCGATGGCCGACAAGCTCCTGCTCACCTCCGCCTACGTCGTGCTGGCGATCCCCGGCCTCTCCGCGGGCGCTTCCGTGCCGGTCTGGGTGACGGTCCTGGTGATCACGCGCGACGTGGTCATCGTCGGGGTGGCGCTCATGCTCTACCTCGCCCAGGGCGTCTCCCGATTTCCGCCGAGTGGCATCAGCAAGGTGAACACGGCGGTCCAGATCGCGGCCATCGGGCTCGTTCTGCTCTCCGGGCTGCAGCCGGCGCTCGAGCTGCCGGCCCTCGCCGCCTGCTTCCTGGTGGCCCTGCTCACGGTCGCCTCCGGGGTCGACTACATCCGGCTGGCGAACCGGATGGCCTCTCCCGACTGAGGGGCCGGTACCCCGGGGTCAGGTATGCTCGGTGGCGACCGGCCCGCCGGCCGGAGTGACCGATGCCGCCGTTCGTCCACCTCCACCTGCACACCGAGTACAGCCTCCTCGACGGGGCGAACCGCCTCGACGACGTCTGCGCGGCCGCAGCCGGCCTGGGGATGCCGGCCATCGCCCTCACCGACCACGGGAACCTCTTCGGCGCCATTCAGTTCCACGACGCCGCGCGGCGGGCGGGTATCAAGCCGATCCTCGGCATCGAGGCCTACGTCGCGATGGGGAGCCACACCGACCGCGACCCCGCGCGCAAGAGCAGCAATCACCTCGTCCTCCTGGCGCGCGACGAGACCGGCTACCGCAACCTCCTCAAGCTCACCACCGCGTCCTACCTCGCCGGGCACTACTACAAGCCGCGCATCGACCACGAGTTGCTGCGCCGCCACGCGGACGGGCTGATCGGTCTGTCGGCGTGCCTGAAGGGGGAGATCTGCGAGCAGCTCATGGCCCGCGACCCGCAGCGGGCCGAGGCCACCGCGCGCACCTACCGCGAGATCCTGGGCGAGGGGAACTACTTCCTCGAGATGCAGGACCACGGCATCCCGGCGCAGCGCGAGGTCAACGAGGCCATCCGGGACCTGTCGCGCCGCACCGAGATTCCGCTCGTCGTCTCCAACGACTGCCACTATCTGCGCCGGGACGACGCCAAGGCCCACGACGTCCTGCTCTGCATCGGCACCGGCCGCACCGTGGACGAGACCGACCGGATCCGCTACGCCACCGACCAGTTCTACCTGAAGAGCGGCGGGGAGATGGCGGCGCTCTTCCCGCGGGACTCCCGGGCGATCGAGAACACGCTGGCCATCGCCGAGCGCTGCGACGTCGCGATCGCGCGCGACCGCTACCACCTCCCGGAGTTCGAGGCCCCTTCCGGCCTCACCAAGGAGGAGTACTTCGAGAAGGTGGCAGAGGAGGGGCTCGAGATCCGGTTCGCCGAGCACCGCCGCCGGTCCTCGGCCGGGGCCCCGCGGTACGACGAGGCGGTCTACCGCGAGCGCCTGCGCCACGAGATGGACGTCATCCGGCGGGTCGGCTTCGCCGGCTACTTCCTGGTCGTCTGGGACTTCATCCGCTTCGCCCGCGAGCGGGGCATCCCGGTGGGCCCGGGCCGCGGCTCGGCGGCGGGCTCGCTGGTCTCCTACGCGCTGCGCATCACCGACATCGACCCGCTGCGCTACGACCTGCTGTTCGAGCGCTTCCTCAACGCCGACCGGATCAGCATGCCGGACATCGACATCGATTTCTGCATGCGGCGGCGGGGCGAGGTGATCCAGTACGTCAGCGAGAAGTACGGGCGCGACCACGTGGCGCAGATCATCACCTTCGGCACGCTCGCGGCGAAGGCGCTGATCCGCGACGTCGGGCGCGTGCTGGGGATCCCGTACGGCAAGACCGACCGCATCGCCAAGCTCCTCCCCGACATGACCCGCTCGCTCGCCGAGGCCGCGAGCTCGGTCGAGAGCCTCGCCGAGGAGGTCAAGAAGGACCCGGAGGTGCGGCAGATCGTGGAGCTCGGCAGCCGCCTGGAGGGTCTCGCGCGCCATCCCGGTATGCACGCCGCGGGGGTGGTGATCACCCCCCGCCCGATCGACGAGCTGGTGCCCCTCTGCCGGACGGCGAACGACGAGATCCTCACGCAGTGGGACATGACGGTGATCGAGAAGCTGGGCCTGCTGAAGATGGACTTCCTCGGCCTGCGCACCCTGACCGTCATCGACGACACCCTGACCGCGCTGCGGCGCCAGGGCGTGGAGCTCGATCTCGACGACGTGCCGCTCGACGACCCGGAGGTCTACCGGCTCTTCTGCGAGGGGCGCACGAGCGGCATCTTCCAGTTCGAGTCGGCGGGGATGCGGGACATGTTGCGGCGGGCCCTGCCCTCGCGCTTCGAGGACCTGGCGGCGCTCAACGCCATCTACCGCCCGGGAGCGCTGCAGGCCAAGATGCACGAGGCGTTCATCCGCCGCAAGCACGGGCGGGAGAAGGTCGTCTACATCCTCCCGGAGACCAAGGAGATCCTCGAGGAGACCTACGGCGTCATCGCCTACCAGGAACAGGTGATGCAGCTCGCGGTGCGGGTCGCCGGCTTCACCGCGAGCGAGGCGGACGTGCTGCGCAAGGCCATGGGCAAGAAGAAGGCCGAGGTGATGGCCGAGCAGCGCGAGAAGTTCGTCGACGGGGCGGTCGCGCGAGGGGTGGTGCGCAAGCGGGCCGAGATGCTCTGGGAGCAGATCGAGCCGTTCGCCGGCTACGGCTTCAACAAGAGCCACAGCGTCGCCTACGCGATGCTGGCCTACAAGACCGCCTACCTGAAGACCCACCACCCGGTCGCCTTCATGGCCGCGATGCTCTCTTCGGAGATGGGCTCGACGGACGACGTGGTGAAGCACGTCCAGGAGTGTCGGGAGATGGGCATCGAGGTGCTCCCGCCGGACGTGAACCAGAGCGAGTGGCCGTTCACGATCGTCGGCGACAAGATTCGCTTCGGGCTCGGCGCGATCAAGGGGGTCGGGGAGGCGGCGGCGGAGGCGATCCTCGAGGCGCGGCGGCGACTCGGCTCGTTCCGCTCGCTCGGCGAGCTGGTGGCGGAGGTGGAGGGACGGCACCTCAACCAGAAGGTGCTCGACTGCCTGGTCAAGAGCGGCGCGCTCGACGGCTTCGGCTTCCACCGCGCCTGCCTCGCCGCGGCCGCGGAGCGGATGCTCGACTACGCCCAGGCGCTGCGGCGCGAGCGCGAGGTGGGGCAGGACTCGCTCTTCGGCGGCGAGGCCGTGCGCGAGCCACCGGTCGATCCGAAGGTCCCGGCCTGGGACGAGGCCGAGCGGTTGCGCCGCGAGAAGGAGGCCCTCGGCTTCTACCTCACGGGCAACCCGCTGCTGCCCCACGCCTTCGAGTTGCGCCGCCTGACGACCCACGCGGCGGCCCAGCTGCGCGAGCCGGTGGAGGGCAAAGTGACGGTGGGCGGGCTCGTCACCCGCCTGCGCCGGACCAAGATTCGCTCCGGGCCGAGCGCCGGCCGCGTGATGGGGCACTTCGTGCTCGAGGATCTGACCGGCGGTCTCGCGGTGCTCCTCTTCGCCGACCAGCTCCAGCGCTTCGAGCCGCTCCTCGTCGACGACGCGATCGTGTTGGTGAGTGGCGGGCTGCGCGAGCGGGGAGGGGAGTGCGAGCTCACGGCCGAGGAGATCGTCCCCCTCGAGCAGGCCAGCCGGCGGCTCGTCAGGGCGTTCGAGATCCGGCTCGACCCCGACCACGCGACGAGCGACCTCCTGCGCCTGCGCGACCTGCTGGCCGAGAACCCCGGGGAGATCCCGGTCGCGCTCCGCCTCGATCTGCCCGAGGGGCAGGTCGCGATCGCCCCGGGAGCCCGATTCCGGGTCGCCTCCTCGCCCGACCTGGTGCGCGAGGTCGAGCGCGTGCTGGGCGCGGGCCGGGCCCGCGAGCTCGGCCCGGAGGCGGACCCCTGAGAGTCCGGCGGCGCGCGTCGTGGAGCTGATCACCACCCACGTCGGGGCCGATTTCGACGCCTTCGCCGCGATGCTCGCGGCCCAGCGCCTCCATCCGGGGGCCCCCTTCTTCTTCCCGGGATCGCGCGAGGAATCGCTGCGGCGCGCGCTGGAGGCGGGCATCGCGAATTTCCGGGAGGTCCGCCGCCGGGAGGTCGACCCGGCCGCGCTGCGCCGTCTGATCCTCTGCGACATCCGTCAGAGCCAGCGGATCGGCGTCGTCGCCGAGTGGATCCGGGCCAACCCGGCGCTCGAGATCTGGGCCTACGACCATCACCCGCCGAGCGCGGACGACCTGCCGGTCACCGGGGGGAAGGTCGACCCCGAGGTCGGGGCGACCGCGACCCTGATGCTCGAAGAGCTCGAGGCGCAAGGGCACGGGCTCACCCGGAGCGAGGCGACGGTGTTTCTGCTCGGCATCTACGAGGACACCGGTTCGCTCACCTACGCCACGACGCGGCCGCGCGACCTGCGGGCGGCGGCGCGCCTCATGGAACTCGGCGCCGACCTCGCGGCAGTGCGACAGTTCGCGCTGCGTCCGCTCGACGCCCCGCACCTCGACGTCCTGCACCGGATGGTCCACGCCCTCGAGGTGGTGCGCGTGCGGGGGCACCGGATCGGCCTCGTGACGCTCGAGATCGGGACCTACGTCGAGGAGCTCGCGCCACTGGTGAGCCGCTGTCTCGACCTGCACGCCCTGCCGCTGCTCTTCGCGCTGTTCGGCGAAGGGGAGCGCATCTCGCTGATCGCGCGCGGCGACCTGCCGGGGCTCGACCTCGGGGCGGTGGCCGCGGACCTGGGCGGGGGCGGGCACCGGACTGCGGCCTCCGCCTCCCTGCGCGGGGTGACGCTCCTGGAGACCCGCGAACGGCTCCTCGCCACGCTGGAACGGCTGCTCCCGCCGCTCGGCACCGCGGCGGAGCTCATGACGGCGCGCTTCACCGCGGTCGAGGAGTCGCTTTCGGTGGCCGAGGCGAAGGAGGCTCTCCTGCGCCACCGGGTCAACGCGGCGCCGGTCACCGGCGCGGGAGGACGAGTGGTCGGCGCGGTCACCCGTCAGCAGCTCGACGTGGCGCTGCAGCACGGGCTGGGGGAGCGGGGAGTGGGGGTGGCGATGAGCGCGGAAGTGCGCTGGGTGCCTCCCGGCGCCAGCCTCGAGGAGGTCGCCGACTCGCTCGTCCACGGCGGCCCGGCGGGGCGGTTCGTCCTCGTCGGACGAGCCGAGGAAGGCCGGCCGCTGGGGCTGATCTCGCGCCTCGCGGTGCTCTCCCGCCTCCACGCCCGCCTGCTCGAGGAGGGAGCGGACCTGGACCGGCGGATCGGGGCGGAGCGGCAGCGGCACCGGCAGGTCGGACGCCTCCTCGCGGAGCGGGTGGGCGAGGAGGTGCGGCACCGGCTGGAGGCGGTGCGGGCGGTCTCGGCGCGCATCGGGGCCCCGGTCTACGCGGTCGGCGGCTTCGTGCGCGACCTCCTCCTCGGCCGTGCCAACGAGGACCTCGACCTCGTGGTCGAGGGCGACGGGATCGCCTTCGCCCGCGCGCTCTCCTCGGAGCTCGGGGGGAGGGTGCGCGAGCACGCCGCCTTCCTGACCGCAGTGGTGGTCGACCCGGCCGGTTTCGCGATCGACGTGGCGACCGCGCGCA
>JAHDVN010000025.1:0-1677 GCA_023384635.1 Thermoanaerobaculia bacterium | reverse complement strand
CGCTGCCGGAGGTGCAGACCTCGGTGCTGCGGCAGGACCTCTACCGGCGCGACTTCACGATCAACGCCCTCGCGGTCCGCCTCGGCCCCGAGCGGGTCCCGGAGCTGGTCGACTTCTTCGGCGGGCAGCGCGACCTCGCCGAGGGGATCCTGCGCGTCCTGCACAGCCTCTCCTTCATCGACGATCCGACCCGGCTGCTCCGGGCGGTTCGCCTCGAGCAGCGCCTCGGCTTCCGTCTCGCCCCCGAGAGCGTGCGCCTGGTGGACGTGGCGCTGCGAGAGGGGGTCTTCGACCGTCTCTCGGGCTCCCGCCTGCGCGACGAGCTCGAGCAGCTCGCCGAGCCCCTCGAGCGGTTGCCGCGCGCGGTGGAGCGGTTGGCGGAGCTGGGAGTCCTGGAGGTGCTGGCGCCCGGTCTCTCCGGCGCGCGCGACCTCTCCGACCACCTCTCGCGGCTGGTGGGGGTGGGCGGCTGGCACCGGCTCTCCGGTCTCGCCCCGCGCACGTGGAGCGAGGCCCGGCTCGCCGTGCCGGCGCTCGCGCGTCGCATGTCGCCGGTTGCCGCCCGGCAGTTCGCCCTCCGCCTCGGCCTCGCCGGCGAGCGTCTCGACCGCCTGGAGCGGCTCTCCGAACGCCTCGAGGCAAGCCACGCCCTGCTCTCCCGTCCGGAGGGCGAGGTGCCGATCCACCGCCTCGTCGAGGAGCTGGAGAAGCTCTCCACCGAGGAGCTCCTGCTCCTGATGGCCGAGCTCGAGCCGCCGGGGGCCGGACGGGTGCGGAGCTTCCTCGAGCGCTGGCGAACCGTGCGCCCGACTCTCCGCGGCCGCGACCTGCTGGCCGCCGGCTGGCCGGAGGGGCCGGCCCTCGGCGAAGCGTTGCTCGAGGTGCGGCGCGCGCTGCTCGACGGACGAATCGAGGGCCACCGAGAGATGGCGCACGCCGCGGCCTGGCTGCGCGGCCGCGGCGTCGAGCAGGGGGCGGCGCGGGGACCAGGAGAGGGGGGCGAGGGGGAATGACCTGGATCAGCCCGCTCCTCGCGATGGCTTTCCTGCTCGCCGCCCCGCCCGCGCGGCCCCCGGCGGGTGAGCCCGGACGGGGGCGGGGCCACGAGCTGCTGCGCCTCGACTGCCGCTCGGAGCTCGCGAGGCGGGAGGTGACCCTGTTCGGCAACGGCACGGTGCGCCTGCGGAGCGGAGCGGTCGGCGCGGAGCGCCTGCGCCTCGCCGAGCTCGGCCCCGACGAGCGGGACGCCCTGGTCGACCGCCTCCGCGAGAGCGATCTCGAGGAGGCCGCGTCGCCGACGCTCTCGGTCTCCGGCGGTTGGGTGGAGGTGTGCGACCTCGCGGTCCACCTGCCCGGGGGGGAGCTCGAGAGGCGCCGCTTCGGGCGCTACGACAGCCTGCCGCTCGCACTCTCCCGGGTCCGGGAGCTGGCGCTGGCGCTGGCCGAGCGGGTGGAGGCGGAGGGACGGGCCGCCGACGGGTTGCCACAGGGATACCGGCCGCGGATCGGCGACTGCCTCCGCCGGCTGGACGGGCGCCTGTTCGAGGTGCGCGGTTTCACGAGCGACGGCAAGGGGGTCGAGCTCGGGGGAGCCGACCAGCCTCTCGTGGTCCTCGTCGTCGTCGAGGAGCTCGACCAGGAGTTCGGCTCGCTCGAGCCGGCCGGGTGCGGCCGGTG
>JAHDVN010000468.1 GCA_023384635.1 Thermoanaerobaculia bacterium | reverse complement strand
CGCCTTCGACGCGCTGCCGGTCGACCGGGGCTTCGTCCTCCTGCGGCCCGACGACGAGGCCGAAGCGGTCTGCGAGATCGCGCGGGTCAAGGACCGCCTCGAGCTGCGGCCGGAGAACCCGCCGGTCTCGCGGACGATGGTGGAGGAGGTGATGCGCGAGCGGGTGGCGTTGCTCACCTACGACGCGCTCGCCGACCAGCGCCTGAGCGGGGGCGAGTCGATCCGCATCCACCAGATCCGCGCCGCGATGTGCGCGCCGCTCTGGTCCGGCGAGCGGATCATCGGCGTGCTCCAGCTCGACACCCCGTTCCACGCCGGCAGCTTCAACGAACAGGACCTCGACCTGCTGACCGCCCTCGCCAACTACGCGGCGGTGGCGATCGAGCGGCTGCGCTACGCGATGAAGGCGGAGTTCGAGCGCCAGGTGCGCGGCCGCCTCGAGCGCTACCACTCGCCGGCGGTGATCGAGGAGATCCTGGGACAGGACTTCTCGGAGTCCGGTCCGACCGTCGGCCGCATGAAGGTCGCCGAGGTGAGCGTGCTCTTCGCCGACCTGGTCGGCTTCACGGCGCTCTCCGAGCGGCTGCCGCCCGCCGAGGTCGCCGAGCTCCTGGAGGGCTACTTCACCCACGCGACGGAGGCGATCTTCGCCGCCGGGGGGACCCTGGACAAGTTCATCGGCGACTGCGTGATGGCGTTCTTCGGGGCGCCGATGGCGCAGCCCGACCACGCGCTCAGGGCGGTGCGGGCCGCGATCGCGATCCAGGACGGGATCGACCGCTGGAACGCCGAACGGCGGCAGCGCGGCCTGCCGACTCTTCAGGCGCGGATCGCCGTCAACTCCGGCCCGGTGGTGGTGGGCGACGTGGGCAGCGCGAGCCGCGTCGACTACACGGTGCTCGGCAACACGGTCAACGTGGCGTCGCGGCTCGAGCAGTCGGCGGCCGAGCCGGGGGGGATCGCGATCGGCGGCGGCACGGAGGCGCTGCTCGGCGGCCGCATCCCGCTCGAGCCGCTCGGTGAGCTCCAGCTCAAGGGGCTCCAGCAGCGGGTGGGCGCTTTCCGGGTCGTGCGCGGGTCGGCCGCGACGTGAGCGAGGCGCCGCTCCTCCTCGTCACCGGCAACGCCGGAAAGCTCGCCGAGGCGCGCCGCATCGTCGGTGAAGGGCTCGACGCGGTCGATCTCGACCTGCCGGAGATCCAGTCGCTCGACCTCTCCGAGGTCCTCCGCGCCAAGGCTGCGGAGGCTTGGCGGCGCCTCGGCAGGGCCGTGGTGGTCGAGGAGACGGGGCTCTACCTCGCGGCGCTCGGGGGCTTTCCGGGCCCGCTCGTGAAGTGGATGCTGGCGGCGGTGGGCGCCGAGGGGATCGCGCGCACCGCGCTGGCGCTCGGCGAGGCGCGGGTCGAGGCGCGCTGCGCGCTGCTCTGGCTCGACGGCGAGCGGGAGATCCTCGCCGAGGGCTCGACGCACGGCCGCCTCGTGCTGCCGGGGCGGGGCCGAAGGGGCTTCGGGTGGGACCCGGTCTTCCAGCCCGACGGGGAGGAGCGGACCTACGGCGAGCTCGCGCCGGAGGAGAAGGACGTCCTGGGACACCGGGGCCGGGCCTGGCGGGCCCTGCTCGCCGAGCTCCGGCCCGCCTGACGCGCGGCGGGAGCCTGCCGGGCGGTGCGGTCAGGCGGACAGGCCGGCCCGCGCACGCAAGCTGGCCCCGAGATCGTCCGCCACCGCTTCCAACCGCTCCAGGTCTCCGTCGTTCCGGAGCACGATGTCGCTCGCCGCGCGCCGCGCCGCGCCGTCCCCCTGGGCGGCCAGCCGGGCACGGGCATCCGCCTCCGAAAGGCCGCGGGCGACGGCCCTGGCCAACCGGACCTCCGCCGGCGCCTCGACCGTCACCACCAGATCGAAGAGCTCCCGGTAGCCGGCCTCGACGAGCAGGGTCGCCTCGAGCACCGCGACCCCGTCGTGGGCCGCGGCGAGCGCCGCGAAGCGCTCCCGCACCAGCGGGTGGATGGCCTGCTCGAGCCGGCGGCGGGCCGGCTCGTCGGCGAACACGACGGCGGCGAGCGTCCCCCGGTCGACGGCGCCGTCCGGGGCGAGGCAGCGGGGGCCGAAGAGGGCCGCCACGGCCGCGGCCCCTTCGCCTCCGGGGCGATAGAGGTCGGCCACCAGCCGGTCGGCGTCGATGACCAGGAATCCGGGCCGGGCGGCGAGGCGGCGGGCGACGGTCGACTTGCCGCTGGCGAGCCCGCCGGTGAGGCCGACCCTCAGGCGGGCCATCGGGCGCGCTCGGCGGCCTGGAGCACGTTCACCAGCAGCATGGTGACGGTGAGCGGGCCGACGCCGCCCGGCACCGGGGTCAGCGCCCCGGCATGGCCGAGAACCGCGGTCTGGTCGACGTCGCCACAGAGGACGTACCCCCTCTCGGCCAGCTGGGCGA
>JAHDVN010000467.1 GCA_023384635.1 Thermoanaerobaculia bacterium | reverse complement strand
CGCGTGCTACCATCCCCGCGAGGGGCCGGACCGCCAGAGACGTCGCGTCGCGCCGGGCCGCTGACCACCGGCGCGCGCGAGTCCGGGCCCACTTCCGGAGCGGGGAGCGCCGATGGCCGAGCCGACACCCCGGATCGAATCCTCCCCGCCGGGCCGTCGTTTCCTCGCCGCCCAGTTCGATCTCCCCCATCTCTGGGGCCGCCGCGGCTTCTGGCAGATCCGCCTGCGCTGGGCGGTGGCGCCGCTCATGGTCGTCGGCCTCGCCCTCGCCCATCGCTTCGGCTTCGAGCTGCCGGTCGTGCCGATCCTGCTGATCGCGCTCGCGAGCCCGGTCTACAACGCCGCCTTCGCCTGGATCTTCGGCCGCTTCGGGGAGCGCCTCGACGCCGACCCCGCACTCGACCGCGCGGTGGTGGTCGTGGAAGTGGTCGTCGACTACCTAGCGATGCTGGCGCTGCTCCACTTCACCGGCGGCGCCTCGAGCCCGCTCGTCTTCTTCCTGATCTTCCACGTCATCATCGGCGCGGTCCAGTTCACCTCCGGCACCGCCTATCTCTTCGCCGCGCTCGCGGCGGGCGGGCTCTGGGCGATGCACCTCGCCCACGTCACATCGTGGCTGCCGAGCTACGGCCTCGTCTTCCGCGGCCAGCCGCTCCACCTGCTCGATCGGCCGGCGCACGCCACCGTCTTCCTCCTCTTCTTCACCGCCTCGCTCTTCCTCACCGCGCTGCTGGTGTCGCGGATCGTGTCGCAGCTGCACCGTCACGTCGACGAGCTCGCGACGCTCACCGACGAGCTCACGCGGCTCAACGCGCGGCTGCAGAGCCTCTACACCATGGTCTGCGCGATCGGCACCGAGCGCCACCTCGCGCCGGTGCTCGAGAAGGTGACGCGCGAGCTCGCGGCGACGATGGAGGTGCCGGCGGTGGCGGTGAAGCTGCTCTCCGAGGACGGCGCCACGCTGCGCTACGTCGCCGCCCACGGGCTGCCCGCCGAGCTCGTCGCGAGCACCGTGCTGCGGGTCGCCGAGAGCCCGCTCGACCGCCGGGCGCTCGAGGGGGAGACGCTGGTGCAGGGGCGGGTCGGCGCCGAGACCGGCGTGCCGCTGCACGCCGAGCTCGCCCGGCTCGGCATCCGCTCCTCCGTGCAGGTGCCGCTCGCGGTCGAGGGGCGCGTGATCGGTCTGCTCGCCATCGGCGCCGACACCCAGGAGCACTTCGGCGAGCGCGACGCGGAGTTCCTGCGGCTGGCGGCCGAGATCGTGGCGCTGGCGATCGAGGACGCCCGCGCCAACGAGGCGATCGAGAACCTGATGGCCGAGCGCACCCAGTTCATGCTCAAGGTCGCGCACAACCTGCGCGCCCCCCTCTCGGCGGGGATGAGCATGCTCGAGCTGATCCGCGGCGGCGACCTCGGCGACGTGACGCCGGCCCAGGCCCGGCACCTCGCGCGGGTCGACGAACGGCTCCGCGCCCTCGACCGGGCGATCGGCCAGCTCCTGACCATCGCCCGCGCCCGCGACCTGAGCCGCGAGATCCCGGACGTGGTGGTGGACATGGGCGAGCTCGGCCGGCGTACCCGCCGCACTTTCCAGGAGGAGGCGCGGCTGCACGGCCTCGCCTTCTCGGTGGAGGTGGAGCCGAACCTGCCGGGGGTCGACAGCGGTGTGGACCTGCTCGAGGAGCTCCTGGAGAACCTGGTCTCGAACGCCATCCGGTACACCCTCGAAGGGGGCGAGGTCGCGGTCCGGATCGGGGCCGGAGAGCCCGGCGAGGTGCGGATGACGGTGCGAGACACCGGCATCGGCATCCCGGAAAGGGAGCAGGGCAAGCTGTTCCAGGAGTTCTTCCGCGCCTCGAACGCCAAGAGGCACAGCCCGGCCGGCACCGGTCTCGGCCTCGCGCTGGTCAAGCAGACGGTCGAGCGGCACCACGGCCGCATCCGCCTCGAGAGCGCGGAGGGAAAGGGGACGACGGTGACCGTCGAGATCCCCGTACGGCGGGTGAGCCAGCCGCTCGCCGCCGAGAAGCCGCTGGCCGAGGCCACCCTGGCCTGAGAGATTCGCGGGACCCGGGCGGCGCGGAGCGCTACGAGGAGGCGCGCGCCTCGGCCAGCGCCGTCTCCAGCACCGTCAGCAGGTGCTTGCGGGCGAGCGGCTTCTGGAAGACTCCGGCGAGCCCGAGCGGCGTGGTGTCGGTGGCGAGGCTCAGGTCGTCGCCCACCGAGCTCAGCATGAAGACCGGCGCCTTGTTGCCGAGCAGGCGGAGCTCCTTGACGAAGCCGGTGCCGGAGTCGACCTCCTCCATCATCAGGTCGACGATCACGGCGTCGGGGGCGAGCTCCTTGTAGACCCGCAGGCCCTCCTCCGCGCTCTCGGCGCCGGCGTAGCGGTAGCCCGCCCCCTCGAGCACCAGCTCGAGGAACGAAAGGATGTCGGGGTCGTCG
>JAHDVN010000466.1 GCA_023384635.1 Thermoanaerobaculia bacterium | reverse complement strand
GGGGAGCGACCCGCTCTTCCTCGCCGGGCTCGCCGCCTCGCGCCCCCGCCACGAGGGGCGGCTGGGGGTCCGCTTCGAGGTCCGCCTCTCGCACCAGGAGCCGGCCACCGACACCCTCGCGCTCGCGGCGGACGGCAGCCCGTTCCGGCGGGCGGACGGCCGCCTGCTCCTGCGCCCCGGAGGCCACGGCGCGCTCCTCGGCAACCTCGAGCGGAGCGGCCACGAGCTCGCGCTGGTCAAGAACATCGACAACGTCCTCCCCGAGGACCGGCACGCGGAGGTCGCCCGCTGGCAGCGACTCCTCGCCGGTCTGGCGATCTCGCTCGTGGAACGGCGGGACGAGGCGCTCCGCGAGCTCGTCCGGACGCCCTCCGCGGGCGCGCTCCGCGCCGCCGCCGCGCTCCTCGCCGAGCTCGGCGACCCGTGGGCCGGGGAGCTCGGAACCGAGCCGGCGGCGCCGCTCCTCCGCGAGCGGCTCTCGAGGCCGCTGCGCGTCTGCGGGGTGGTGCGCAACCAGGGGGAGCCGGGCGGGGGACCGTTCTGGGTCCGCGGCGCCGACGGCCGCCGGAGCCTCCAGATCGTCGAGTCCGCCCAGGTCGACCTCGCGGACCCGGAGCAGGCGGCGATCTGGCGCGCCTCGACCCACTTCAACCCGGTCCAGCTCGCCTGCGCGCTCCGGGACGCGGCGGGGAGCCCCTTTCCGCTCGCCCGTTTCGTGGACGAATCGGCGGTCTTCGTGGCGGAGAAGAGCGAGGGGGGCCGGGCGCTCCGCGCCCTGGAGCGCCCGGGGCTCTGGAACGGCGCCATGGCCCACTGGCATACCCTCTTCGTGGAGGTGCCGGTGGAGACCTTCGCCCCCGTCAAGACCCTCTTCGACCTCGCGCGGGCCGAGCATCAGGCCGGTGCCGGCCCCGGCCGGCCGGGCTCCGCCCCCCCCCACCTACCCGTTGACGCGGTTCCGGCGCCCCCTCGACGGGGCTAGGATCGAGCGACCACTCACCCCTCACCAGCGAGCGAGCCCGACATGCTGAACGTCTTCGTCCCCAAGGAAAGCCGGCCCGGCGAGCGGCGCGTCGCCGCCACTCCCGACAGCATCAAGAAGCTGCTGAAGGCCGGCCTGGCGGTTCAGGTCGAGCAGGAGGCCGGTCTCGCCGCCGGCTTCGTCGACGACGCCTTCGCCAAGGCCGGCGCGACGGTGGTCGCGCATGCCGCCGACCACTGGCGCAGCGCCGACATCGTCCTCAAGGTCGGCCCGCTGGGGTCGAACCCCTCGCTCGGGATCATGGAGGTCGAGGCGCTCAAGCCGGGCGCCGTCCTCATCGGCTTCCTCGACCCGTTCAACCTGCCGGTAGTGCGGCGGTTCGCCGAGCGGCGGATCACCACCCTGTCGATGGAGCTGGTGCCGCGGATCACCCGGGCTCAGGTGATGGACGCCCTCTCCTCGCAGGCCTCGATCGCCGGCTATCGGGCGGTGTTGCTGGCCGCGACGCGGGTCGGCAAGTACTTCCCGCTCATGACCACCGCCGCCGGCACCGTGACCCCCGCGAAGGTGGTCGTGCTCGGCGCCGGCGTGGCCGGCCTGCAGGCGGTGGCCACCGCCAAGCGCCTCGGCGCGGTGGTCGAGGTCTCCGACATCCGGCCCGCGGTCAAGGAACAGGTCGAGTCGCTCGGCGGCCGCTTCATCGAGCTGCCGCTCGAGGAGTCGGGCGAGGGCGCGGGCGGCTACGCCCGGGAGCTCTCGGCGGCGGGCCTCGACCGCCAGCGCGAGGTTCTCACCCGCCATCTCGCCCAGGCGGACGTGGTCATCACGACCGCGCAGGTGCCGGGCAAGAAGGCGCCGATCCTGGTCACCAAGGGGATGGCCGAGGCGATGAAGCCGGGGGCGGTGATCGTCGACATCGCCGCCGAGCGGGGCGGCAACTGCGAGCTCACCCGCGAGGACCAGGACGTCGTCCACCAGGGCGTCCTGGTGCTGGGGCCGACGAACCTCGCCGCCGGCATGGCGGGCGACGCCAGCGTGCTCTTCGCGCGCAACGTCGCCGCCCTGCTCCTCCACTTCGTCAAGGAGGGCGAGCTCGCGATCGACCCGGCCGACGAGGTGCTCTCGGGCGCCCTCCTGACCCACCACGGCGAGGTCGTGAACCGCTCCGTCGCCGACCTCGTCACCGCCGCCAAGGGCTGAGCGGCGTGCTCCCCGCCGGCCCGGGGCGGGGGCGCGGTGCGCCGCCACCACGGTCCCCGCCATGAGGAGCTCACCGGCCAACCCGGCAGCGCGGGTCCGCCGTCGCTCCCGGGGCGCGGCGCCCGCGCCGCTCCTCGCCGCCTTCCTGGGATCTCTCCTCGCGCTGCTGCCGGCGGTGGCCGGCGCCGGCGCCGTCCGCGGCGCGGTCGCCGCCGACGAGGCGGACGCGGTCGCGGCGGGCGACGCCCTCCTCGCCGCCGGGG
>JAHDVN010000465.1 GCA_023384635.1 Thermoanaerobaculia bacterium | reverse complement strand
CGCTCGCCGCGCCGCCGGCGACGACGAGCGCGCGGCCCCGGGCGGCGGCGAGCTCGCCGGCCAGCGCGCCGAGGAGCGCGGGGTCGAGCCCGGCTCGCGCCGCCACCGCGTCGCGCGGGAAGGGGGCGAGCGCCGCGACGACCTCCGGATCGCCGGCGAGCGGGCCGAGGCCGCGCCCGACCACGAGCTCGTGGGCGAGCGCGGCGGCCACGGCGGCGAGGTGGGAGTCGCGGACGCGGAGCCGCTGGTCGGCGTTGGCGCCGGTCAGGGTGAGCCGGCCCTCGAGCTGCACGAAGCGGCTCATCGCCCGGCCGGCCTCGCCGTCGGGCGAGCGCCGCGCCGCGAAGTCGCCCTCGAGCCCCTCCTCGGGGCGGTCGAGGAACTCCGCGCCGAGGCCGAGGAGGAGGTCGGCGCGGTCGAGCCGGGGCCGCGCCGGCCGGGGCTCGCCGAAGGCCCGCTCCCAGGCGAGCGCCGCGGCGTCGCCGGCGAGCGGCGACCAGGCGACGTGCCGCAGGCCGGTCGCGGCGGTGAGGGCGGCGAGCGCCGCGGCGAGGCCCGGCCCCTCCACCGGGCCGGTGAGGAGCACGGCGCGGGGTCCGGCGGCCCGGAGTCGTGCCACGACCTCGGTGCCGACGGCCGGCCAGCTCGAGGGGACGGGGGCGCCCTGGCCGCGCCGCACGGAGAGCGGGCCGCGGGCGCGGTCGGGGTCGTAGAGATCCATGAGCGCGGCCTGGTGACGCAGGGAGAGGCCGCGGCCGCTCGCGTCGCCGGGGCTCGGGGCGACCAGGATCGGCCGCCCCTCGCGGGTCCGCACCTGCACCGGCGAGCCGGCGAGCACGGTGCGGTAGTAGCGCGCCCGCCCCAGCCCGTCGACCAGGCTCTCCGGCATGTCGTGGAACGGGATCGTCGCTTCCTGCGGCGGCTGGCAGCCGGTGCTGGCGAGGGCGCCGGCGGCCGCGAGCGCGCCCCCCAGCCGGAGGAACTCGCGCCGGTCGAGGGCCGAGCCGTCCGGCCGTGCGCTGGTGTCGATCGGTCTCATCGTGGTCTCCCTCACCGGTGGCACACGACGCAGTCGGTGGAGGCCGCCATCTCGGGCTTCCGGTGGCAGTCGAGGCACCACTGCATGTTGAAGGGGTTCTGCACGGAGACCATGTCGCTCGTGGCGACGTCCCCGTGGCAGTGCTGGCAGGCGACCATCGGCCGGCCCTCGGCGTCGACCTCCGCGAGCTTCAGCGCGCCCTGCTCGTCGCGCGCGGCGAGGTGGGCCGAGTGGTCGTAGTAGACGAAGTCCGGCAGGTCGTGCACCTTCACCCACGGAATCGGCTGGCCGCGGTCCCAGTACGCCTTCATCGCGAGCACCCACTCGCGGCCCAGGCCGACGCTCGTGTGGCAGTTCATGCAGACGGCGGTCGAGGGGACGGTCGAGTGGCGCCCCTTGTACGGCATCGTGTGGCAGTAGAGGCAGGGGATGTCGTAGCCGCCGACGTTGACCATCTCCCCCTGCGCGTTCGGTTCCCAGACCGCGGGGCCGGCCATGCGCGCGTGCCGGAAGAGGATCGGCTGGCGCGGCTCGTAGCCCTGGCGCGCGTTGCTGAGCGCGTAAGCCAGGGCGCCCGTCGCGGCCACCGCCAGCGCGAGCGCGAGGAGGCGGACGGGCTTTCTCCTTCCGTTCATTCGGGGGCCCTCCCTGTGGGATCGGATGACGTCTGCGGCGTTGCGGGCTCTGCGGGGGGCTCGGCCGCCCGCCGGCGCGGCTCCTCGTCGTCGAAGAGGATCCGCACCGCGGGCGTGTCGAGGTCGTCGAACTGCCCGGTCCGCGCCGCCCAGATGAAGAAGCCGACGGCGATGGCGGCGATGAGGAGCGCGAGCGGGAGCAGCACGAAGATGGTCTCCATCTCAGGCCTCCGCTCCGGCCCCCGCTCCGGTCGCCGTGCCGCGGGCGCGGGCGAAGGTGCGCGTGAGGGCCGAGGAGAGGACGACGGTGAGCGAGGAGACGGGCATCAGGACCGCGGCGAGGAGCGGTCCGACGAGGCCGGCGACGGCGAGCGACGCCGCGCCGGCGTTGTAGAGGAGCGAGAAGCCGAGGTTCCGCCGCACGACGCCGCGCAGGCGGCGAGCGCCCTCGAGGATCTCGACGAGCGGCGCGACACCCTCGCGGGTGAAGACCACGTCGGCGGCGGCGATCGACGCTCCGGTGCCGCCGTGCACGGCGATCCCGACGTCGGCGAGCGCCAGCGCCGCGGCGTCGTTGACGCCGTCGCCGACCATCACCACCGCGCCGCGCCGGCCGGGGTCCGCCACCAGGGCCTCGACGATCTCCCGCTTGGCCTCGGGGGTGAGGCCCCCGGTGGCGTCGCCCGCGGGAAGGCCGAGCTCCGCGGCGACGCGGGCCACCACCGCCGGGTGGTCGCCGGAGAGGATCCGCACGCCGATGCCGCGGGCGCGGAGCGC
>JAHDVN010000464.1 GCA_023384635.1 Thermoanaerobaculia bacterium | reverse complement strand
CCAGGCCGACCGCATCCTGGTGCTCGCCGACGGCGAAATCGAGGAAGCGGGCACCCACGCCGAGCTCCTCGCCCGGCGCGGGCGCTACGCCGAGCTCTTCGAGCTCCAGGCCGCCGGCTTCCGCTGAGGCTTAGCGCCCGCGCTCAGGCCGCGGCGGCCGCGGCGCGGGGGAAGAGGACGTTGTTCTCGAGGTGGACGTGCTCGTGCATCGTGGTCTCGAGCGCCTCGAGGCCGGCCCAGAGGGCGCGCCAGGTGTTGCACGCGCCGTCCGGCAGGCGGTAGTCGTCGGCGAGCTCCCGGAGCTTCGCCAGCGCGGCGCCGGCCTCGGTGTGGTCGTCGAGGAAGCGCCCGAGCTCGCGGCCCTCGGCCGCGGCGAGCAGGGCGGGAAAGAGCTCCTCCTCCTCGCGGGCCATGTGGTCGAGCAGCTCGGCGGTGAGCTCCTCGAGGGTCGATACGATCCGCGGCAGGCGCCCCTCGGGGTCGCGCTCGGCGTGGACCCGCGCCACCTTCTCGGCCATGATCCCGAGCCGCGGCAGCTCCTCGCGCAGCGGCCGGTGGAAGCGCACCACGATGTGCTCGACGAGCTCCGGGAGCGGTGCGTCGAGCCAGCGCTTGGCGGTGGCGGGGGAGGCGGCGAGCTCGCGCTCGATCTCGGCCACGAGCGCGACGGCGTCGAGCCCCTTCTTCGCCGAGGCCTCGGCGAGCGGCACGCCCCCGCCGCAGCAGAAGTCGATGCCGTGGCGGGCGAAGACGCGGGTGGCCAAGGGGTGGTGGGCGGCGATCTCGCCGACCCGGCTCTCCGGGGTGATGGTCATCGTCAGGCAGCTCCTTGTACCTGGTAAGTGCAGCAGGGCGCCCCTTCGGGCATGAACTCCTCGCGGTGCGCCGGCTCCCCGAGCAGCTCCGCGACCAGCGCCAGCTCGGCGCGGCAGGGGAGCCGCGAGACCCGCACGAGCTCCGCGAGGGGGCAGTGACAGAGGCGGAGGCGGCAGCGGCCCTCCCCGCCGGGCAGCTCCTCGACCTCCGCGAGAAAGCCCTCCTCGTCGAGGATCCGCGCCACCTCGCGCACGCGCTCGGGCCCCGACAGGCCGGCGACGCGGGCGAGCAGCGGTCCGCGCCGCGCCGCCGCGCGGGCGGCGAAGAAGCGCGCCAGCGACTCCTCGCCCCCCTCGGCGAGGAGGAAGGCGGCGAGCTCGCCGAGCAGCTCCCCCTCGCGGCGCGGGAAGAGGGACTCCCCGCGCGCGCTCAGGCGGAAGAGGAGAGGTGGGCGCCCCGGCCCGGCGCGGCGGACCTCCTCGCGCTCCACGAGGCCGAGCGCCGCGAGCGAGCGGAGGTGGTCGCGGACGCTCTCGCGGGCGAGGCCGGAGGCGCGCTCCAGCTCGGCGAGAGTGGCCGCCCCGCGCCGCTTGAGCTGGTCGAGCAGGTGGCGCTGGCTGGCGCCGAGGCCGGGGGAGAGGAGGTCCATGACCCGATTCTCGTCCTCCCTCCGGCCAATGTCAAGGTTTTATATAGATTAAACGCCTAAAACCAAGAAGGGAAGCGCCGGCGGCGGCGTGCGCGGCGGTCCCGCGGGCTTCCGGAGATCAGTCGAAGAGGGCGGAGGTCGCTTCGTAGCGGCTGTGGACGGCCTCGACCGCGGCGTCGAGGGCCGACTTCTCCGCCCCGGTCGCAACTGCGGCCTCGAGCCCGGAGGTGGCGGCGCAGAGGGCGGTGAACGCCTCCGAGAGCGCCTCGGCGCGAGCGGCGTGGCGGGCCGGGATCTCCGCCGCCGCGAGCGCCGCGCAGCGCTCGCCGAGCAGCTTCGCGCCGGCGGCCAGCGCCTCCCGGTCGTCGCCCGGCCAGTCGCGGTGGTAGAGCTGGTAGAGCGCCCGGTGGTAGGCGTCGAGCTCGGCCATCGCGGGCCGCAGCAGACGGACCAGCCCCTCGTACTCGCTGTGCAGGCTCTCGACCGCCTCGAAGACGGCGGCGTTCTCCTTGGCCGAAACCCCCTTTTCGACCGCGTCGGCGGCGGCGGCCACCGCCGCCACCCCCGCCTCCCACTTCGCCTGCTTCTCGTGGAGGAGCGGCGGCAGCTCGGCGCCCTGGAGCGCGGCCACGTGCTCCGCGAGCTGCGGCAGCAGCCCCTCGACGACCGCGAGGTCCCTCTTCGGCCACGCGTCGTGCCAGAGCGGGTAGATCACCTCGTGGAAAGCGGCGAGGGCGGGGACGTCTCCCTGCGGCTCTTCGGCGGCGGCGGGCCAGACGGCGAGGAGGAGGGCGAGCAGGGCGAGGCAGAGGGGGTTCGGGATTCGGCGGCGCACGGAGGCTCCTTTCGCGTTCGGGGCGTGGGGGTCGCGGACGACCGGGCGCTCGGGGAGCGCCGCGCTCGGAATTCTACCCGGCCCGCCGCGACCGTCGCCGTACAATCCCCGGCATGTCCAACCGCTTCGCGCTCCCCCTCCTCTGCCTCCTC
>JAHDVN010000463.1 GCA_023384635.1 Thermoanaerobaculia bacterium | reverse complement strand
TCATCTATTGGGCGGTGCGTGAAGGGCAGGGACAGATCGGCTGGCCGGGGCAATAAACAAACTCCCATACAAAAGCGTATCGATTTGATCATTTTTGTATGGGAGTGAAACAGGTTATGAACTCTTAAAATTATAAATACCTTGTCTTCAATACACCCTCATATACATTCATCAATCAACTTCCTGTATGTGCGAGGCGAATCCGCAGCTACAAAACATTCCCCGTAATTATTGAAAGAGAAGAAATTTAAACTACCCCAAGATGAAGTTTTGCCATCAATAATCGGCGTAACAACCAAGTAAACAATCTTTCCACCCCACCTATTTGAATTGGTGGCATCATAATAGTTACAGGTATAATCATGAAAAAGGCAGGGCATCATGAGTATTGAATTCCTTTCTTCCGTACCTGAAACAGACCCTGGTAGTGAGGGTGGAATTGGCTTTGATTATCAATGGCAAATAACATCTCGGCTTTGTATTGAGATGCTATTGAATGTTGAGTCAATTAGAGTGGTGTGTGAATATGGTGAAGATATTACACTTCACAAAAAGGACTCTGTTTTAGAAAAAATTCAAGTCAAAAAAAGAGAATCTGGAAACTGGACATTTCCAGAGTTAATTAAACCTGCGAAAAAACAAAAAAAGGGAATTCTTGCAAAGCTTTTTGAGCCATTGCAGGATGGGAAAAATGTAGGTAGTATCAAAATTCTAGGTTGTGGCAAAGTTGGAACAGGTAAAAACTCGGATTGCTCATTAGCAGATTTTGTGGCTTTACTAAACATTCCAAAAGAAGAAAGAAATGCGGATTGGAATAAAGCGTTGCTGACATTCATAAATTATCTTTCTGAAAACTTGATTTCTCAAGGCGTTACGCAAGAGACTGTTGAACAAGCAATTAATTTATTATCAATCAATTTTTCTTTACCGTATCCAGAAAGTATCGAAGCAAAAAACAAAGAACTTTTAGCAAAAGTTATAAAGAAAGTATTGCAGGTTGACGCTTCGCATGGTCAAATCGATAAAATCTACTCTGCCATTTTTTCGGCAGCAAAAAGAGCAAATACATCTGCAAGAAAATCTTGGCTGGAGAAATCCATTACAAGGCAAGATGTTATTCTTTTGGTTCTACAAAATTTAGAATATCCTTATCCAACTGCTGACCAAACTCATTCTTTGACTTTGCAGGATAAATTATCAGGAGCAAACATTGGAGACAAACACAAGTATGCCCTGACGGCTAGAACTGAGGCTATCGGGTTACGATACGAAAAAGAGTTTGGGTCCAACGTTTGGGAAAAATTTGGCGTTGATATACACTTGAAGTGGCAAGATTATCAAAAAGAAAATCCCTCAAAGTCGGGTTTAGCCCTCTGGAATGACTTGCTAGGAATTTTAGAGGCAACAGGAAATGACTGGAGTAAAGAACATAAAGACCCGCGCCTAGGAGCACGGTTTGCAGAAGGCGTATTTTTTGACATGGCAGGCATATGTACAGTTGACTTTAAGAGAGGCTCGAATGAGTAATACTGAGTCAGCAAATTCCAGTAACATACCAAAAGACCTGAAAATCAATATTCGTCGTCCTGCCAAGACGCTGCTTGCAGAAGAAAGCATAGAATTACATGCTGCAAGGTTGTTGTTGCTATTAAACTATGCAGGTATAAAAGGGAAAATTGTTAGCCGTACTAAAATCGCCAAGATGGATTTCTTTGTAAGATATCCTGTGTATCTCAAAAAAGCTGCTGCCATTCACAACGTTTCAATAGAGAATGAGATAGATATAAGACCAGAATCACCGATGATTCGGTATAAATATGGTCCCTGGGATTCGAAATACTACAATATTTTTGCCCTGCTAGTAGCGAAAGGGCTCATTACAATTTTACCCAGCAAAAATGGTGATGTTTTTGAACTGACCGATAGGGGAAGGTATGCCGTGAACGAACTGGAAACTGTTGAATTTGACAACATAATAGAACGCTGCAAAATCGTAAGCAATTTGTTTCGTAACAAAACAGGTTCTGCGATAAAAGACTTCATTTATGAATACTTTCCAGAGGTTACTTCAAGAAGTTTAGGTGAGGAGATCAGCACATGAAAGATACCATTGATTTTCCGAGATTGTTTTTGGAAATGTTTGTATGGGAAAAACTTAACACCAAAGAAGAATTTGAGTTCAATTCGGGTTTAAATATTTTACACGGTAAAACTCAAGCGGATAGAACCATCTTGTTGCGCTTGATAAGATATGCATTAGGCGGAAGCTTCGAAAGAATCGACTCGAAAATATTGGATGCTTCAATAAAGGTGACTTTGAAAATCTCTGCGAATGGAGAAATTGTAACTTTTACGAGAAGTTGCCAACAACCAAATGCTAAGTTAGAAATTGAAGACAAAGATGGCAGACGATCCTTGTCCATTCAAGAAATATCTCCGTATTTACTTGAAAAGCTTGGGTTACC
>JAHDVN010000024.1:16294-21014 GCA_023384635.1 Thermoanaerobaculia bacterium | reverse complement strand
ACCTCCGCCAGCGCCCCGCCCGGGCGCGGCGGCCGCCGCCGCGCCGCCGGCGGCGGAGGGAGAGCGCGCCGCCCGGCCGCGGGCTGCGGCTCCGCTCGCGGCCGTCGCCGCGACCGCCGCGGTGGGCCTGCTCGCCCTCTTCTGGCGCCGCCAGCGCTCTCCCCGCCAGCTGTCCCGGCGCCGCCTGCTCGCCCGCCTCGCGGCGGTGCGGCACGAGACCCGCCCCCGGCAGGCGGCGGAGCGCATCGAGGAGGCCTGGCGCGAGTACCTGGCCGAGCGCTGGCACCTGCCCTCCGGCGCGCCGATCTCCGAATGGGGACACCTGCTCGCGGGTCAGGGGGTTCGCCCCGCCGAGGCCGAGGAGCTCGCGGCATTCCTCGCCGACGTCCACCAGCTCCGCTTCGCGCCGGAGCTCGCCGCCACCGAGGCGCTGTCCGGCGACCTCGTCGAGCGCTCCCGCGCGCTCGCGCGCGCCCTGCGCTGAGAGAGCCGACTCCGTCAGCCCGCGAAGCCGCGGGCGGCGAGCGCCAGGCTGGTGCGCAGGTCGAAGAGCCGCTGGTCGAGCCCGACCGGATAGGTGTGCGGGTTGACGAAGCGCTTGACGCCGGGGTGGAAGAGCGCCAGCTCGCGGCGGACGCGCTCCCGCGCCTCCCGCTCCCCGCCGAGCGCCGCCACCCGCTCCCCGCGCCGCAGAACCGGCTGCAGGAGGTCTTCGGCCGCGGCCTCCGCGGGGATGCGCTTGCGCCGGGTCAGGTCGAGCGGGTCGATGAGGGTCGGCGGGTCGGCGGCGCCGAGCGGCTCGTCGAACAGGAGGTCGCCGACCGCCTCCCCCTCCAGCCGGAAGCGGCGCACCTGCTGGATGCCCGGGTTCGTCACCTTGACCGCCTGCTCGGAGAGCTTGAGCTTGTACTCCCACTCCCCGTCCGGACCGCGCAGCGCCGTGAGCTTGTAGACCCCTCCGAGCGCGGGATCCTCCCAGCCGGTGACGAGCCGCGTGCCCACCCCCCAGACGTCGATCCGCGCCCCCTGGAGCTTCAAGCTCTCGATCAGGTGCTCGTCGAGGTCGTTGGAGGCCACGATCACCGCTTCCGGGAAGCCCGCCTCGTCGAGCATCCGCCGCGCCTCGGCGCTCAGGTAGGCGAGGTCGCCGGAGTCGAGGCGGATCCCCACCATCTCGTGGCCGCGCGCGCGCAGCTCGCGCCCCACCTCGATCGCGTTCGCCACTCCCTCGAGCGAGTCGTAGGTGTCGACGAGGAAGATGCAGTTGTTCGGCAGCGCCCGCGCGTAGGCTTCGAACGCCTCCCGCTCGCCCGGGAACGACATCACCCAGCTGTGCGCATGGGTGCCCCGGACCGGCATCCCCCAGAGGCGGCCGGCGAGCAGCGAGGAGGTCGCCGAACAGCCGCCGATCCAGGCCGCGCGGCTGGCCGAGAGGGCGCCGTCGATCCCCTGCGCGCGCCGCAGGCCGAACTCGATCACCGGATCCCCCTGCGCGGCCAGCACCACCCGCGCCGCCTTGGTGGCGACGAGGGACTGGAAGTTCACCAGCGTGAGGAGCGGCGTCTCCAGGAGCTGCGCCTGCAGCACCGGCCCCCGCACCCGCAGCAGCGGCTCGTGCGGAAAGACGACCGTCCCCTCCGGGACGGCGTCGAGGTCCACCTCCAGCCGGATCCGCTCGAGGTCGCGGAGGAACGCCTCCTCGAAGAGCGGTGCCCCGTCGTTGCCGGAGAGGCTGGCCAGGTAGTCCAGGTCGTCGCGGGTGAAGCGGAAGCCCTCGAGATACTCCACCGCGGTGGCCAGCCCGCAGGCCACGGTGAAGCCGCCGCCGAAAGGGTGCCGGCGGAAGAAGAGCTGGAAGACCGCCTCGCGGCCGGCGGTCCCGGATCGCCAGTGGGCATACGCCATGGTGACCTGATAGAGGTCGGTCAGCAGCGCCAGCGACGATCGGTAGAGCCCGGCGAGCACGCTCATGGATCGAACCGCCGCTACCCTAGCACGCGCCTCCCCGGGGGCCCCGCGCTCCTTCCCGGCCTCCCGCTCCTCTGCTATCGTCTCTAGCGACGTGCCCGAAAGCGACGCCCAGACTCGCGCCACCGTCGACGTGCGCACCCTCGGGACGGAGGAGCTCGAGGCCTTCCTCCAGCGCCGCCGGGCCTCGCCCATTCTGGAGATGAGCCTGGCCGCGAACCTCGCGGCGGTGCTCTCCAAGGCCAACGAGTTCGTCCCCTCGGCGGCCGGCTCGATCCTCCTCGACGACCCCCGCGAGAAGCTCCCCGAGCGCGCCGAGAACTTCCTCACCTTCGTGGCGGCGTTCGGGACCAAGGCCGACCTCCTGGTCGGCCAGAGCATCCCGGCCGCGAAGGGCGTGGCCGGCCACGTCTACATGACGGGCGAGCCGTACCACACCTCGAACTCCAGCCAGGACCGCTTCTTCTTCGGCGGCGTCGACGCGGCGACCGACTTCTCCACCCGCTCGCTGGTAGCCATTCCGGTGCGCATCGGCCACGACGTCTGCGGCGTGCTCGAGCTCGTGAACCGCCAGCACGCCGACGGCTTCAGCGAGTCCGACCGCAACCTCCTCCACATCTTCGCCGGCTACATCGCGATCGCCATCGAGAACATCCTCGACGGCCGCCAGGCGCAGGAGATCGCCCGCCGCGACAACCTCACCGGCCTCTTCAACGACCGCTATCTTCACGAAGCGCTGGAGCGGGCGATCGCGGTGGCCCGCGAGCAGCGGAGCGACCTCGCCCTGCTCTTCCTCGACCTCGACTTCTTCAAGCGCGTCAACGACCGCCACGGCCACCTCACCGGCAGCCAGGTGCTCCGCGACGTGGGGCGGCTGCTCCGCCAGCGGGTGACCGTCCCCGGCGCCATGCTCGCCCGCTACGGCGGCGACGAGTTCGTGCTCGCGCTGCCGGGCCTGCCGCTCGGCGAGGTCGTGGCGCTGGCGGAGGGACTTCGCGAGGCGGTGGTCACCACCACCTTCGCCGCGGTCCCGGGCGAGATCCAGCCCGAGGCGGTGCGGCTGCGCGGCATCACGGCCTCGATCGGCATCGCCACCCTGCGCCGCCACGTACCGCCCGAGGTCGACCTGCAGAGCGCCAAGAGCACCCTGCTGCGCCTCGCCGACGTGGCGATGTACGTGGCCAAGGAGACGGGCCGCAACCGGGTCGCCGTGGCCGCCGAGTTCGTGCCCACCCGCGCCGAGGCCGCGCCCCACCCGCACGCGCGTTGACCGGCCTTCCGCCGGGGTGGTAGCTTGCAGGCGGCCGCAGCTGACGACCCGCGCCGGCCGGCCCCGGTCCAGACCCGAGAAGGATCTCCCACTCACGAGGCAGTCATGAGCGAAACCATGACGACGTCGATCCACGTCGCCCCGGAGGAGGTGCACGGCGTGCTGTCGCGGCACCTGCTCGTCGACGGCTACCACATGGTCCTCGACCTGCGCCGCAGTCACGGCGCCTACCTCTTCGACCAGGTCCGCGGGCGCGAAGTGCTCGACTTCTTCGGCAGCTTCTCCACCTGTCCGATCGGCTACAACCATCCGGGCCTCGACAATCCGGAGTTCCACGCGCGCATCCTCCCGGCGGCGCTCAACAAGCCGGCGAACCCGGACATCTACACGCCGGAGCTCGCCGAGTTCGTCGCCACCTTCGCGCGCACCGTGCCGCCCGCCTTCCGCGAGCACCTCTTCTTCGTCGAGGGCGGAGCGATGGCGGTGGAGAACGCCCTCAAGGTGGCGTTCGACTGGAAAGTGCGCAAGAACCTCGCCGCCGGCCGCGGGGAGCTCGGCTCGCAGATCATCCACTTCCGGCAGGCGTTCCACGGCCGGGGCGGCTACACGCTCTCGCTGACGAACACCGCCGACCCCCGCAAGACCCAGTACTTCCCGAAGTTCCCGTGGCCGCGCATCTCCAACCCGAAGCTCCGCTTCCCGGTCACCCCCGCGGTCGAGGCCGAGGTCGAGGCGGTGGAGGCCCGCGCCGTCGCGGAGATCGAGGAGGCCCTGCGCGCGAACCCGCACGACATCGCGGGGCTGATCCTCGAGCCGATCCAGGGCGAGGGCGGCGACAACCACTTCCGCCCCGAGTTCCTGCACACGCTGCGCCGGCTGGCCGACGAGCACGAGTTCCTGCTCATCTTCGACGAGGTGCAGACCGGCTTCGCCACCACCGGCCGCTGGTGGTGCTTCGAACACTTCGGGGTCGAGCCCGACGTCTTCGCCTTCGCCAAGAAGACGCAGGTGTGCGGCCTCGCGGCCAACCACCGCATCGACGACGTCGATTCGGTGTTCAAGATCTCGAGCCGCATCAACTCGACCTGGGGCGGCAACCTCGTCGACATGGTGCGCTGCCAGCGCTACATCGAGGTCATCGAGGCGGAGCGGCTGGTCGAGAACGCCGCCCGCGTCGGCGCCCACCTGCTCGACGGCCTGCGGCAGCTCGAGAGCCGCTTCCCGGGCCGCGTGACCAACGCCCGCGGGCGCGGCATGTTCCTCGCCATCGACCTGCCGGACGGCGAACTGCGGCGCCAGGCGCTCGCGGCCCTCAACCAGGCCGACGTCCTCGGCCTCGCCTCCGGCGAGCGGGCGGTCCGCTTCCGCCCGCCGGTGAGCCTCACCGAGGCGGAGGCCGACGAGGCGCTCCGGCGCGTGGAGAAGGCCCTCCACACCGTGCTCGGCTGAGCCCGGCCGCGCCGGCGGTCAGGGTCCGCAGGC
>JAHDVN010000024.1:6591-16284 GCA_023384635.1 Thermoanaerobaculia bacterium | reverse complement strand
GGGAGGTCGTCGCGAGCCCCGCGGCGGCCGGCAGGTCGAACCGGGCGACGAGGCTGCCCCGCAGCTCCACCGCCCCCAGCTCGGCCGGCCAGGGGCGGCGGCGGAACAGGAAGAGCGAGGGCGCGGCGGCGGCGTTCCCGTCGTAGGTCAGTCCGATCTCCAGCGGCCGCCCCCTCTCCTCCCGCGGCCGCCGCGCCGCCGCCGCGAACGCCGCCCGCCACCCGCGCTCGAGCCGCTCGTCGCGCTCGAGCAGAGCCACCGCCGCCGCGAGCAGCCCGGGCCGTCCGTCCCAGAACCGCGCCGCCGCGAGCCGCGGCTCGGCGGCGAGCGCCCGCGCCGCGAGGGCCGGGGCGCGCGGCGAGCCGGGATCGAACAGCAGGAGTTGGAAGGGCGCCATCGGGCCCAGCGGATCGAGCCGGCAGGCGCGGACGAGGGCCTCGCCCGCCCAGTCCAGCCCCGCCTCGCGCGCGAGCACTCCGGCCGCGAACCAGAGGGGAGCCACCGCCTCGCCCTCCTCGGCGGCGGTCCGCGCCGCCGCAGCGCCGTCCGTCCCCTCCAGCCACGCCCGCCGGGCCCGGTAGAGCGGGAACGCGGGATCGGCCTGGAGCGCCCGGCCCAGCTCCCGGCGGGCCTCCTCCGGCTCGGCCGCTGCCCGCGCGCGGTCGTAGGCGAGATGCGCGCGGGCGTAGGGGGCGAGGAGCGCCGCCGCCGCCACCGCGTAGGCGACGGCAAGCCGCCCGCCCCAGCCGCTCGCGGGGCTCACGGGCTCCGGTTGGTCCGACGCCGCCCCCGCCGCCAGCGCCAACCCGGCCAGCACGGCCGCCGCCACCGGCAGTGCCGCGACCGCCAGGGAGGCGTGGCCGAGGAAGACGAGCCCGACGCCTGCCAGCCCGAGGAGCGCACCGTCGAGGAAACGCCGGTCCCGCGCCCGGCGACGCTCGCGGATCCGCGCGGCGGCGAAGGCCCCGAACGCTCCGGCGGCGAGCAGAGCTCCGGGGAGACCCAGCTCGTAGGCGAGCGCGGCCGGGAGCGAGTGGAGATCCCCGACCTGCTCGCCGGCGGGCCGCCGGCCCGGCCCCGGGGCGAGGAAGCGGGCGACCGTCCAGGGAGTCGCGCCGGGACCCCAGCCGAGCCAGGGCCGCTCGACGATCCCGCGGCCCCCGGCGGCGAGGTAGTCGAGCCGCGCGAGCGCCGAGGGATCCTCTCCCCGCAGCACGCGCTCGACGCGCGGCACCGCCATCGCGGCGGCGAGCAGGGCGACGCCGAGCACCAGCCGCCAGGCGCGGCGAGTGCCCCGGTGCGCGAGCAGGGCCTGGAGCGCGAGGGCCGAGAGGCCCAAGAGCGAGCGCGAGGCGAGGACCGCCGCTCCGATCGCCAGCGCGCTCGCGAGCCCGAGCGCGCGCTGGGCGCCCCGGCGGGCCAGGAGCATCAACGGAACCGGGAAGCAGGCGACCAGCCAGCCGGCGAGCAGCAGGTGGTGCCCGAACGGGCGGGCGGCGCGGCCCCCGGCGACGAGAGAGGGGTCCGCCAGGGAGACGAGGGCCACGGCGGCGGCTCCGAGCCCGAGCGCGACCGCCCCCCGCTCCAGCCGGGGGCCGGCGAGCGCGCGCGCCACCGCGCCGGGCAGCAGCACGAACGCCGGCAACAGCAGCAGCCCCACGGCACCGGCGCGAGGCACGGGCGAGACCGCCCAGCTCGCCGCCGCTGCCGCCACCAGCCCCCAGGGCAGCCAGCCCCACCGGCGCCCGAGCCGCCAGGGGTCGCCCCATCGGGTCCCCCCGATGCCGCCGGCGAGCGCCGAGCCGAGGAGCGCCGCCTGCCCCACCGCCGCCGCGACCCCTCCGGCGCCGCTCTCGAGCCCGCCGCAGCCGAGGGCGAAGAGGAGCGCGAGGAGGGCGGGGAGGAGCGCGATCACGGAGACCGATCATAGTCGCCGCCCCACCCATCGGCGCGGTGAGGCTCTCCGACCCCTGCGCTATCCTTGCCGGGCCTCCCGCGAGGCCCCCCCGACCCCCCGAGAAGGAGAATCGCATGTCCGCTCTGACCGCTTCCGCCATCGCCGACCTGCTCGCCCGCCTCGAGCTCGCCCCCGAGAACCCCGGCGCCTTCGACGGCGCGTGGATCGAGACCACCGGAGCCCGCGTCGAATCGCTGAACCCCGCCACTGGCGAGCCGATCGCCGCCGTCCGCTCCTGCTCCCCCGAAGAGTACGACCGGGTCGCTGCCGCGAGCCTGCGGGCGTTCGAGGAGTGGCGCACCTGGCCGGCGCCGAAGCGCGGCGAGATCGTGCGGCAGGTCGGCGAAGCGCTCCGGGCGCACAAGGAGGACCTCGGCCTGCTGGTCACGCTCGAGGTCGGCAAGGTCCGCACCGAGGGTCTCGGCGAAGTGCAGGAGATGATCGACATGGCCGACTTCTGCGTCGGCCTCTCGCGCCAGCTTTACGGCCTCTCGATGCACTCCGAGCGGCCGCAGCACCGGATGTACGAGCAGTGGCACCCGCTGGGGCCGGTCGGCATCATCACCGCCTTCAACTTCCCCGTCGCGGTCTGGGCCTGGAACGCGTTGCTCGCCGCCGTCTGCGGCGACTCGAACCTCTGGAAGCCCTCGCAGCACGCGCCCCTGACCGCGCTCGCGGTCACGAGGATCGCCGCCCGCGTGCTCGCGGCCAACGGTGCGCCCGCGATCTTCAACCTCGCCTTCGGCGACCGCCGCGCGGTCGGCGGCCCGATGGTCCAGGACACGCGCATCCCTCTCATCTCGGCCACCGGCTCGGTGGCGATGGGCAAGCAGATCGGGCGCGACCTCGCCGACCGGCTCGGCCGCGCGATCCTCGAGCTCGGCGGCAACAACGGCATTCTGGTCACCGACGATGCCGATCTCGACCTGGCGCTCCGCGCCGTGCTCTTCGCCGCCGTGGGCACCGCCGGCCAGCGCTGCACGACCACCCGCCGCCTGCTGCTCCAGAAGGGGATCGCCGCGGAGATGAAGCGCCGCCTGGTGCAGGCCTACGGATCGATCCGCATCGGCGACCCGGCCGACCCGGCGACCGTGATGGGCCCGCTCATCCACGCCAACGCGGTCGCCGACTACCGGCGCGCCCTCGAGACGGCGGTCGCGCAGGGCGGGCGGATCCTCCACGGTGGCAAGGTCCTCGACCGGCCCGGGTTCTTCGTCGAGCCGACCCTCGTCGAGGCGATCCCGCACATGCCGATCACCTGCGAGGAGACGTTCGCGCCGATCCTCTACCTCTTCGAGTTCGACACCCTCGACGAGGCGATCGCGCTCCACAACGCGGTGCCGCAGGGGCTCTCCTCCTCCATCTTCACGCTCAACATGCGCTCGGCCGAACGATTCCTCGCCGCCACCGGCAGCGACTGCGGCATCGCCAACGTGAACATCGGCACCTCGGGCGCGGAGATCGGCGGCGCCTTCGGCGGCGAGAAGGAGACCGGCGGCGGCCGCGAGGCCGGCTCCGACTCCTGGAAGGTCTACATGCGGCGGCAGACCTGCACCATCAACTGGGGCGAGACGCTGCCGCTGGCGCAGGGAGTGAAGTTCGACCTCTGAGACCGGAGGAGCCATGGACCGCGACGCCGCCTGGAAGCTGGTCACCGAGAACGTCGAGGCCGCGGGTCTACGCCGCCACATGCTGGCGGTCGAGGCGGCGGTGCGCCACTACGCCACCAAGCTCGGTGGCGACCCCGAGGAGTGGGGCCTCGCGGGCCTCCTCCACGACTGGGACTGGGAGATCCACCCCGAGCTTCACCGGCACCCGAAGGAAGGCATCCCGCGGCTGCGCGAGCTCGGCGCGCCGGAGAGCGTGCTGCACGCGATCCTCGCCCACAACCCGCAGGGGACCGGCGTGGCGGCGGTGCACCCGCTCGACTTCGCGCTGCTCGCCTGCGACGAGGTGACGGGCCTCGTCATCGCCGCCGCTCTCGTGCGCCCGTCGAAGGACGTGCGCGACGTCGAGATCAAGTCGATCAAGAAGCGGTGGAAGGAGCGCGCCTTCGCCGCCGGCGTCGACCGCGAGGAGGTCGAGCAGGCGACCGCCGACTTCTCCCGCGTCTGCTTCGCCGGCGGGCTCGACCTCTGGGAGCACGTCGGCAACGTCCTCGCCGCGATGCAGGGCGCCGCCGCGGCGCTCGACCTCGATGGCCGGCTGGCCTCGTGAGATCGCCGACCCTCCCGGTCGCATTCATTTCTCCTCTCCTTCCCCCTCCACGCTAGCCTCGGGGTGGGGTAGCATCAGGCCGCTTCGCCGATAGGTCCCACCAGCCCGACCGGAATTCCGCTCCTCGCCCCGGGCGCGGAGACGCTGCATTGACCGCCTAGCCGTCGCGGAGGGCCTCCCCGGATGTCCGACCACCCCACGTTCCGCCATTCCGGCAGCGGCCGGCCGTGGCTCGCCGTCGGCCTGCTGGCGTTCGCCGCGACGGCCGCTTCCTCCCAGGTGGCCGTCCCGATCGGCGACCTGCCTCCCGGCGCCTCGATCACTGTCGAGGTGCTGGTGACCGTGAACGGAACGGTCCCGGCAGGCGTCGAGGAGATCGCGAACCAGGGCTCCGTGACGGGTGCCAATCTCCCTCCCACCCCGACCGACGACCCGGCGACCGCCGCACCCGGCGACCCCACCCTGACTCCGCTGGTGGCCGCGCCGGACCTGACGCTCGCCAAGGGCGACGGCGGAGCCTCGGTCGCTCCCGGCGGCACCGTCGCCTACACGCTGTCGGTCTCGAACGTCGGCAATCAGGGCGCCACCGGCGTGGCGCTCAGCGAGACGGTCCCGGCCCACGCCATCTTCAACGCCGGCGCCAGCACCGCGGGATGGAGCTGCGCGGACGGTAGCCCGGCCGGCACCGCCTGCACGCTCGCCGTCGGCTCCCTCGCCGCCGGAGCCAGCGGGAACGCCACCTTCGCGGTGACGGTCGTCGACCCCGTCGCCGCCGGCGTCACCCAGATCGCCAACACCGCCTCGGTCGCCGACGACGGCGCGAACGGTGCAGATCCCACGCCCGCCGACAACTCGGCGAGCGACACCACGCCGGTCGACGCCCAACCCGACCTCTCGCTCACCAAGAGCGACGGCGGCGCGTCGGTCGCTCCGGGCGGCACGGTCGCCTACGCGCTCACCTACTCGAACGCCGGCAACCAGGACGCCACCGGCGTCGTCCTCACCGAGACCGTGCCGGCCAACTCGGCCTTCGACGCGGGCGCCAGCACCGCCGGCTGGGCCTGCGCCCCGAACGGCAACGCCGGCAGCACCTGCACCCTCGCCATCGGCGCCCTGGCGGGCGGAGGCGGCGGCGGTTCGGCCACCTTCGCGGTGGCGGTCGTCAACCCCGTCGCCGCCGGCGTCACCCAGATCGCCAACACCGCCTCGGTCGGCGACGACGGCACGAACGGCGCCGATCCGACGCCGGCCGACAACTCGGCGAGCGACACGACGCCGGTCGACGCCGCGCCGGATCTCGCGATCGTCAAGGACTACTCCGGCCCGACACCGGCCCCCGGCGACGTCTTCACCTTCGCCCTGAGCTACTCGAACGTCGGCAACCAGGGCGCCACCGGCGTCGCGCTGACCGAGACGGTCCCCGCCAACACCACCTTCGACGCGGCGGGCTCCTCGGCGGGCTGGTCGTGCGCGGACAACAGCCCTGCCGGCACCTCCTGCTCACTGGCCATCGGAGCCGTCGCCGGCGGCGGCGCGGGCGGCACCCGCGACTTCGCGGTGCAGCTCGACGACCCGCTGCCCGGCGGTGTCGATTCGGTCAGCAACACCGTCTCGATCGCCGACGACGGCGCCAACGGCGTCGACCCCGATCCGGCGAACAACAGCTCGACCGAGGTCGTCAGCCTCGACATCGTGCCGCCCCAGGTGGCGCTGCTCGACTCGATCCCGTCGACCGCGGACTCCGAGCTCACCGCCTGCGAGCAGGTCACCTTCCCGCTCCACCAGCTGATCGTCGTCTTCGACGAGCCGGTGCGCGATCCGGCCGGCGACTCCGACCCCGACGACGTCACCAACCCGGCCAACTACCGCGTGGTCCTGCCCGGCGCCAACCTGGCGTTCGAAACCGAATCCTGCGCCGGGCCGACGGGAGACGACACGACGATGGCGGTCACCGCCGTGACCTACCAGGCCGCCAGCTCCACCGCCACGCTCGACCTCGCCGGGCCGCTCGCGGGCACGCAGGTGCGCCTGCTCGTCTGTGGCTCGACCTCGATCCGCGACCTCGCCGGCAACCCGCTGGATGGCGACGGCGACGGCACCGGAGGCGACGACTTCGGGCGCCTCTTCCGCGTCGACAACGGGAACCTCTTCGTCAACGGCCATTTCGACTGCGACCTCGGCAGCTGGACCACCACCGCCAGCGCGGGCGCCGTGGTCGCGCACGCCGCAGACGACGCAGACCTCTCGCCACAGTCGGGCTCGGCCCGGGCAACGGTCGCCACGGCCACCGCCACCGCCGAGCAGGCCGCGCTCGGCCAGTGCGTGCCGATCGTGCCCGGCGAGCGCTACGACCTCTCCGGCCGGGTGCGGATCGACGCCCCGCCGTTCGTCTTCGTCGGGGTCACCCGAGCCTGCGAGTTCTTCGGCGCGCCGCAGTGCGCCGGCGCGCCGATCGGCAACGCCGGCCAGGGCGGCGCCGTCGCAGACACCGCCGGCGCCTGGGCTACCTTCGCGCAGAGCTTCTCGGCGCCCGGCAACGCGGCTTCGGCCATCTGCGGCTTCTCGCTCGAAACAGCCAGCGGCACACCTTTCGACGCCAACCTGGACCGGCTCCGCTTGGTCCGCTTCTCCGCCCTCTTCGACGACGGCTTCGAGTCCGGAAGCCTCTCGGCCTGGTCGCAGTCGTTCGGGAACTGAGGAGGATCGAGGGATGCGCGACATGCGAATTCGGCGCTCGGCCATGGTGACCGCCGCGGCGCTCGCCCTGTCGGTGGCCCTCGCCACCTCGACCCTCGCGGCCAGTCCGCGAGTCGAGCTCGCTCCGTTGGGCGGGGCGGGGATCGACGCCACACCGCCGCCGCCACCCACGGCGGCCTTCCCGGTGCAGCTGATGCTGGATGACGACGGCGCCGAGGGCTCGATCTCGGTGACCGTCGGCAACGCCGCGCAGCAGTACCTGGCGTTCAACCGCTTCACCCGGCCGGTGAGCGTCGATCTCTTCTGGCTGCAGCAGATCTGGGTGCTCTTCCCCGAGAGCCCGGCGATCGCGCCCGGCGCCCCCGCCGAGCTCGTCGTCTATCTCGATGCCGACGGCGATCCGGCCAACGGTGCGGCCCTTCTCGGCACCTACCCGGTGACGGTGCAGGCCGCCGACGGCAACACCTTCTCCGTCTACTCGATCCCGCCGCTCTCCATCTCCGGCGCGGGCGACGTGCTGATCGGAGTGATCGACCGCTTCGTCGCCAGCGGCACGACGCCCCCAACCGGCACCGCGGCGCTCGACACCACGGCGAGCCAGGGTCGCTCGTGGCTCGCCGTCTGGACCACCGACCCGCCGGCCTCGCCGGCGCTGCCGCCCGATGCGCTGCTGATCCGCACCGACGAGCTCGGCTTCCCGGGCAACTTCATGATCCGCGGCTTCGGCACGCTGCCGAGCGTGGTCGAGATCCCGGCGCTGAACCCCGTCGGCCTCGCCGGGCTCGGACTCTTGCTCGCGGCCACCGGCGCCTGGCTGCTCGGCCGTCGCCGCTCGACCCCCCTCGTCGTGGCGCTGCTCGCCGGCCTTGGCGGGCTCGCGACGAGCGCTTCGGCGCAGGTGGTCCTCGACGACTTCTCCACCTCGCAGGCCGCCGCCTCCCTGCCCGGCTCGGGCACGTCGATCGCTTCGGGCGCGGGGATCCTCGGCACGGAACGTGATTTGATCGTCTCGCGAGCTTCCGGCAGCGGAACCGTGAGCGCCTCGGTCTCCGGCAGCCTCGCCCTTTCGTCCCAGGCGGGGACCCTCGGCCGTGTCCTCGTCGCCTGGGACGGGACCGACGGCGACGCCAGCACGGTGGACCCGAGCGGTCTGGGATCCGTCGACCTGACCGCCGGCGGACGCAGCTCCTTCCGCCTCGCGGTGGGCGCGGCGCGTGCCGGCACCGAGATCGAGATCCGCGTCTACTCCGATGCGGGCGCCAACATCTCGCGTATTTCGCGGGCTCTGCCGGAAACGGTGGGCGCGCGCGACTTCTTCTTCGACTTCTCCGACTTCACCGCGGACACCGGCGTGGGCGCCGACTTCGCCGCTGCCGGCGCCGTCACCCTGCGCGTCACCGGCACCGACGGCGCCGTCGAAGGCAGCCCGATCCCTGCTTTCACCGCCACTCTCTTCGAGACTGCGGTGCCGAACGTCGGCGCCCTGAAGGTCGACCTGACGCCGGCCGGCGCCCCGCTCCCCGACGCCTCGCCCGGCGACACCGTGCGCTACCGGATCACCATCACCAACACCGGCGCCACGGCCCAGGGCGTCGATCTCGCCGACACCCTCGACCCGAACCTGACGCTCGTCGCCGGCTCGCTGCGCACCACGCCGGTGGCGCGCCCCGACGCCTACAAGACCCTGCCCGACACCACGCTCGACTCGAGCGCCGCCGGCCGCCCGGCCCTGCTCGCCAACGACAGCGACGCCGACGGCGACGGCGTCGCGGCGGTCGCCGCCATCGGAATTGCCACGCTGCAGGGCGGCACCGTCGACATCGGGACGAACGGCCACTTCGTCTATACGCCATCCACCGGCTTCACCGGCCCCGACTCCTTCTCCTACACCCTGCAGGCGACGTCCGGCGACCCGACCGCCGACACCTCGGGCGCGCCGCTCGCGCCGGTGAGCGCGACGGCCACGGTCGTCGTGGAGCGCATCCCGCCGACGCTCGCACCGGGCGGTCCGGCGACCTTCACCGAGGACGGCGGACCGGTGGTCCTCGCCGCCGGTCTGGCCGTGAGCGCCCCGGACAGCCCGACCCTGAGCTCGGCCACGGTGACGATCACCAACCTGCTCGACGTCGGCGTGGAGACGCTGGCGGCCAGCACCGCCGGAACTTCGATCACTGCCTCGTACGTGGCGCCCACCCTGACGCTCTCGGGCTCCGACACCACCGCCAACTACCAGCAGGTGCTGCGCAGCGTCACCTACGACAACGGCTCGCAAGATCCGAACACCGCCGCCCGCTCGCTCGACTGGACGGCGAGCGATCCGTTCGGCCCCGGCGGCACGGCGAACAGCACGGTCAGCGTGTCCGCGGTCAACGATGCGCCGGTGGTCACCGCCGGCGGCACGCTCGCCTACACCGAGAACGACCCCGCCACCGCCATCGACCCGGCGCTCACGGTCACCGACGCCGACCACGCCGACCTCGTCTCGGCCACGGTCCAGATCACCGGCAACTACCAGAACGGCCAGGACGTCCTCAGCTTCACCGACACCGCGACCATTACCGGCGTCTTCACTCCCGCCACCGGCGTCCTGGCCCTCACCGGTAGCGACACCGTCGCCAACTGGCAGGCGGCGCTCCGCGCGGTGGGCTACGCGAACACCTCCGAGAACCCGTCCACCCTCGCCCGCACCGTCACCTGGATCGCCAGCGACGGCACCGACGCGAGCGCCGCCGCCACTTCGACGATCCTGGTCACGGCGACGAACGACGCGCCGGTGGTCACCGCCGGCGGCACGCTCGCCTACACCGAGAACGACCCCGCCA